>CALHJX010000353.1:0-2111 GCA_938033385.1 uncultured Collinsella sp.
GCCGACGGTACCGTCGCCGCCCAGACCCCAGAACTTGCACTCGATGGTGCCGGGGGCTGCGGTGTTGGGCGCATCCTCGGCCTCGGGCAGGCTCAGGTTGGTCACGTCATCGACAATGCCGATGGTGAACTCGCGCTTGGGCTCGTCCTTCTTGAGCTCCTCGAAGACAGCGAACGCGGACGCGGGAGGCGTGTCCTTGCTGCCCAGGCCATAACGGCCGCCGACGACCTTGATGCCCGTCTTGCCGGCCTCGTAGAGAGCGGAGACGACGTCCTGGTAGAGCGGCTCGCCGATGGAACCCGGCTCCTTGGTACGGTCCATGACGGCGATCTTTTTGACGGTCTCGGGGAGAACGTCGACGAAGTGCTTGATGGAGAACGGACGGAACAGACGAACCTTGACCAGGCCGACCTTCTCGCCGTGAGCGTTGAGGTAGTCGATGACTTCCTCGAGCACGTCGCAGAAGGAGCCCATGCACACAACGACACGGTCGGCATCGGGGGCGCCGTAGTAGTTGAACAGGCCGTAATCGGTGCCGAGCTTCTCGTTGATCTTCTTCATGTAGCCCTCGACGACGGCGGGAAGCTCGTCGTAGACCTTGTTGCAGGCCTCGCGGTTCTGGAAGAAGATATCGCCGTTCTCGTGGCTGCCGCGGGTGTGCGGGTGCTCAGGGTTGAGCGCGTGATCGCGGAAAGCCTGGACGGCGTCCATGTCGCACATCTCGGCCAGATCCTTGTAGTCCCACATGGCGACCTTCTGGATCTCGTGGCTGGTGCGGAAGCCGTCGAAGAAGTTAAGGAACGGGGTCTTACCCTCGATGGCGGCAAGGTGAGCCACCGGCGAGAGGTCCATGACCTCCTGGACGTTGCCCTCGGCGAGCATGGCGAAACCGGTCTGGCGGCAGGCCATGACGTCGGAGTGATCGCCAAAGATGTTCAGGGCGTGCGAAGCGACGCAACGCGCGGAGACGTGGAAGACGCCCGGGAGCTGCTCGCCCGCGATCTTGTACATGTTCGGGATCATCAGGAGCAGGCCCTGGGAAGCCGTGTAGGTGGTGGTCAGAGCACCGGCGCCCAGCGAACCGTGAACGGTACCGGCTGCACCTGCCTCGGACTCCATCTCGACGACCTTGACCGGGGTGCCGAAGATGTTCTTGCGACCCTGGGCCGCCCACTGGTCGACATGGTCGGCCATCGGGCTGGACGGCGTAATGGGATAAATTCCCGCTACCTCGGTGTACGCATACGAAACATATGCGGCCGCCTCGTTGCCGTCCATAGACTTAAACTTACGCGCCATATACCCCTCTCCTCTCATATAGGTATACAGGCCCCGGCGATCGCCGGGATGTTGGCGTGATGGGATTTACGCTGTTGCTTCCAATCATCTGGCAGGCAGGCTCAGCAGCAGGTACGTGGCGTGGAGAGAAGACATGCCGAGGCGAGGGACAGCTGATGCGCCCCACAGACCCGACCGCCCGTCTTGCACATGACCGAGCGCCGCAAAGGCCGCATGCCGGATGCTCCCGGGCACGCCCCGGCGATGGGAAGCGCCCGCAACGGAAATCCGCATGCGGGTTTATTGTACCCCGCCGTTAAGTGTAATTTCGACAAATATAGGCGGGCGGTAAAGGTTTACCTCGGGTGACCGCCAAAGGCCAGAATGGTCCCTCCATCCCCGGACGACTGGCTCTGACGCGCCAAGGAGTGTCCCCAAGTACCGGCAGGAAAGGAACGTCCCTAACTGCCGGCTAGAGGGCGCCGAGCAGGATGGCGTAGGTGGTGGATTCGCCGAGTTTGAGCTCGTCGCCGGGGTTGAGCTGGGCGGAGCGGCCGGGCTCTACTTGAATACACACACTCGTGGCCCCGTTTACCACCACGGTGCCGTTAGTGGACGACAGGTCCTCGACAAACCATGCGCCAGACTCGTCGCACCAGATATGGGCATGGCGGGCCGAGACGTCGTCGGTGATGCCGCCCTCCCCCGTTGCCAGCGCGCCGATCTCAACGCCTTCCTCACTCGGCTGAATCCAGCGCGGGACGCTCACCACGTAGCCGTTTTGCACGCACAGCAGTCCCAGCGGATGCGCCGGCGCGACCTCGTGCTCGCCC
>CALHJX010000354.1:0-4068 GCA_938033385.1 uncultured Collinsella sp.
CCACGACGGCTGACCTCTACGCTCGTCGTCCCCGTAAGCGCAAGGCCGTCGTCGACCAGCTCGCCCGCGAGCTCGAGGCCGAGGACGACGCCGCTGCCGCCGACGCCTCGAAGGGAGGCGATGAGTAATGCCTATCGGACCTGCGCGCATGCCGCTCTTCGATCACCTGGGAGAGCTCCGTCGCCGCCTGACCATCGTGGTCGTGTCGGTGTTCGCCGCCGCTATCGTGCTGTATTTCGCCACGCCCGTGGTGCTCGACATCCTGGAAGACCCCATCCGCTCCTTTGTGCCGGACGGTAAGTTCTACATCACCACCACGCTCGGCGGCTTTGGCCTGCGCTTCTCGCTGGCCATCAAGATGGCCGTGGTCATGTGCACGCCCATGATCATCTGGCAGATTCTAGCATTTTTCCTGCCGGCGCTGCGTCCCAACGAGCGCAAATGGGTCGTGCCCACGGTGCTCGCCTCGACGGTGCTGTTCTTCCTGGGCGCCATCTTCTGCTATTTCATCATCATCCCGGCGGGCTTTGAGTGGCTTATCGGCGAGACCTCGGCCGTCGCCACGGCGCTGCCCGACCTGGAGAACTACGTCAACATGGAGCTGCTCTTTATGATCGGCTTTGGCGTGGCGTTTGAGCTGCCGCTTATCATCTTCTACCTGTCCGTCTTCCACATCGTGTCCTACGCGGCCTTCCGCAGTGCCTGGCGTTTCGTGTACGTGGGCCTGCTTGTGGGCTCGGCTGTGATCACGCCCGACGGCTCGCCCGTCACACTGGGCCTTATGTACGGCGCCCTGCTCTCGCTCTACGAGATTTCGCTTGCCATCGCCCGTGTGGTCATTACCGCGCGCGAGGGCAAGGAGGGCTTGTTCGTGAGTCGTCTGGACCTGTTCTCGGACGACGAGGACGACGAGGAGTAAATCGGTATGCACGAGGTTGGCATTGTCAACGGCATACTCGATACAGTGATTCGCGCGGCGCGTGGGGCGGGGGCCTCGCGCGCCGTTTTGGTAACGCTGCGTATCGGGGATATGACCGAAGTTGTGCGCGAGGCGCTCGACTTTGCGTGGGAGACATTTCGCGATGAGGACCCGCTCACGCGAGGCTGCGAGCTTGCCGTGGAGGAAGTCCATCCACAAAGCGAGTGTCTGGACTGCGGGGAGGTCTTTGAGCACGATCGCTTCCATTGCCGCTGTCCCCAATGTGGCGGCGCCAACGTGCGTCTGCTGCACGGCCGCGAGCTCGACATCGCAAGTATCGAAATCGAAACCCCCGACGATTAGCCCGCTAGCCATCTGGTGATGGGGTATAAAGGGGCCAAAGTAAGGAGTGCCGAGTATGGCTGAGAAAACGATTGATATCGCGTCGCCGATTCTGTCGCGCAATGAGCGCCTGGCAGATCAGCTGCGACAGCGATTTAAAGAGACAAACACCTATGTGATCAATGTGCTGTCGAGCCCCGGTTCGGGCAAGACCACCACGATCCTGGGCACCAACGAGCGCCTGCGCGACAAGGCTGGCCTGCGCTGTGCCGTCATCGAGGGCGATATTGCCTCGGATGTCGACGCCATCACCATGAAGGAAGCCGGCATGCCCGCCATCCAGATCAACACGGGTGGCCTGTGCCACCTCGAGGGCAACATGATCATGGAGGCCGTTGACGCGTTCGACCAGGCCGTCGGTCTGGAGAACATCGACGTCATCTTTATCGAAAACGTGGGCAACTTGGTCTGCCCGGTCGACTTTGACCTGGGTGAGAACCTGTCCATCATGATTCTCTCGGTGCCCGAGGGCGACGACAAGCCCATCAAGTACCCGGGCATCTTCCAGCACGCTGGCGCGCAGCTGCTCAATAAGGTCGACGTGGCCCCGGCTTTCGATTTTGACATGGATAGGTATACTAAGACACTCGATGACCTCAATCCGCAGGCGCCGCGGTTTGCCGTGAGCGCGCGCAAGGGCGAGGGCATGGATGCCTGGTGCGATTGGCTCATCGGGCAGATCGAGCAAGCAAGGGCGTAAATCGGCCGCCATACGGGCGGGCGTAGCCGCAGAGACACGAGATAGGAGCCTCTTTTGAAGCTCATCATCGCCGAGAAAAACGACGCTGCGCGTCAGATCGCCGAGCGTCTGTCCACGGGTAAACCCAAAAAGGATAAGGTGTACAACACCGCCATCTACCGTTTTGAGTGGAAGGGCGAGGAGTGCGTGACCATCGGCCTGGCCGGTCACATCCTTGCGCCCGATTTTTGCGACAGCGTGCTGTTCGATAAAAAGCTGGGCTGGTATTCGGTTACTGAGGACGGCGAGATGCTGCCGGCCGACATGCCCGATGGCCTGGCTCGTCCGCCTTACGACACCAAGCGCAAGCCGTTTCTTGCCGACGGTATCTCCATCAAGGGCTGGAAGCTCGAGAGCCTGCCGTATCTCACCTGGGCGCCCGTCATTAAGCTGCCGGCCGAGAAGGAGCTCATTCGCTCGCTCAAGAACCTTGCCAAGAAGTCCGACAGTGTCATCATCGCTACGGACTTCGATCGCGAGGGCGAACTGATCGGTTCGGACGCCCTCAACAAGGTGCGCGAGGTTGCGCCGGACTTGCCGGTTGCCCGCGCCCAGTATTCTTCGTTTACCAAGGCCGAGATCACGCAGGCCTTCGATAACCTTGTCTCGCTCGACCAGAGCCTGGCCGACGCCGGCGAGAGCCGCCAGCACATCGACCTTATCTGGGGCGCGGTGCTCACGCGCTATCTGACGCTCGCCAAGTTCGGCGGCTTTGGCAACGTGCGCTCCGCCGGCCGCGTGCAGACGCCGACGCTTGCCCTGGTGGTCGAGCGCGAGCGCGAGCGCATGGCGTTTGTGCCCGAGGACTATTGGCAGATCCGCGGTATGGGTGCCGCGCAGGGTGCTGCCGAGGACGACCGCTTTAAGATTGCGCACAAGACGGCACGCTTTACCGACAAGGATGCTGCCGAGACGGCATACGGCCATGTCGACGGTGTTACGACGGCAACCGTCGCCGCGGTGACCAAGCGTTCGCGCAAGCAGCAGCCGCCCACGCCGTTTGCGACCACCTCGCTGCAGGCTGCCCAGCCGAGGGCATCTCGCCTGCGCGTACCATGCGCATCGCCGAGTCCCTCTACATGGCGGGCCTCATCAGCTACCCGCGTGTCGACAACACCGTGTACCCCGCGACGCTCGATCTGGGCGCCGTGGTGAGCGACCTGGCAAAGATCAACCCGGCGCTGGCGCCCGTGTGCAAAAAGGTCCTCGCCGGCCCCATGAAGCCCACGCGCGGTAAAGTCGAGACCACCGACCACCCGCCTATCTACCCTACGGGCGAGGGCGATCCGTCCACACTCGACGGCGGCCAGCGCAAGCTCTACGACCTCATCGCCCGCCGCTTCCTAGCGACGCTTATGGGTCCCGCGACCATCGAGAACACCAAGCTCGAGCTCGACGTGAACGGCGAGCCGTTCGTGGCCTCGGGCGACGTGCTCGTGACCCCCGGCTTCCGTGAGGCGTACCCGTATGGACTCAAGCGCGACGAGCAGATGCCGCCGCTGGAGCAGGGCGATACGGTCGACGTGTTCGACATTAAGCTCGAGGCCAAGCAGACCGAGCCGCCCGCGCGCTACAGCCAGGGCAAGCTCGTGCAGGAGATGGAAAAGCGCGGCCTGGGTACCAAGTCAACGCGCGCGAGCATCATCGAGCGCCTGTATGCCGTGCGCTATCTCAAAAATGATCCCGTGGAGCCGAGTCAGCTGGGCATCGCCATCATCGACGCACTGACGCAGTTTGCCCCGCGCATCACGAGCCCCGATATGACCAGCGAGCTCGATGGCGATATGACCCGTGTGGAGCGCGGCGAGGACACCGAAGAGCATGTCGTGACGCACTCGCGCGCGCTGCTGGCCGGCGTGCTCGACGAGCTGCTCAAGCATACGCAGGAGCTGGGCGACGCCATCAGCGACGCCGTCACGGCCGATGCGCGCGTGGGCGCCTGCCCCAAGTGCGGCAAGGACTTGGTTATGAAGACGAGCGCCAAGACCCGCGGCAGCTTTATCGGCTG
>CALHJX010000355.1:0-4559 GCA_938033385.1 uncultured Collinsella sp.
CCCGCGCCGCGATGCGCGCGGGCGGCGTTGCCGATACCGTAGCCGCCGACGATTCGAACAGCACGGTTCGGCTCGCGGTGAAGGTCTACTGCAAGGCGACCTTCGGCATGGACAACCCCGATGCCGACCGCCTTACTCAGAGCTTCGACGATTTGCTAACCATGATGCGCGGCAGCTCGGAGTTCGGGGGCGTGAAATGAGCATGTGGGCTGGCACGTGCCAGCTCATCGCTAAGACCGTCAAGAAGGACGAATACGGCGTGCAGCAGACGGAGGAAACAAAGCGCAAGGTGTTCTGCAACGTCTTCTCTATGGGCGACGCGGCCTATTACGCCGCCGCTGCCGCTGGCGTACACCCCGAAGCCGTATTGCAGATTCGCAAGAGCGCATACGAAGGTGAGCGGCTAGTCGAGTTCGACGGCGCGCGGCTCACGGTCGCGCGCGTTGACAGGTCAAGCCCCGACTTCGTGCGCCTGACGCTCGCTGAGGTGGTGGGCGACCGTGGCTGAGCAGAGCATCGAGCGGTTCATAAGCAGCTGCATGAAAGAGTGCGTGGAAGACAACGTTTCCGCGCTCGCTGAGAACGCGGGCGAAGCAGGAAGGCGCGCCGTAAAGCTGTTGAAGCAAGAAAGCAAGGTGCGCACCGGTGCTTACAAGAAGGGCTGGAAGGCCGACGTTAAGACCGATGAGACGGGCACCGAATGCACCGTGCACAACCGGCGATACCAGCTAACGCACCTGTTGGAGAACGGCCACCAGATCACGAACCAGACTGGCGAGGATTACGGCACCGTTCCCGGCGACGGCGTTATCAGGAAGGTTGCAGACCAAGTGGCGCGAGAGTTCGCGGAGATGGGGGGCGACGGACGATGATTGAGCTAAAGGCGCTCTGCGGCGTTCTCGATTCGCTCGGCATCCCGTGGGCTAACCAGCGCTTCGCTGACGGTGAGGAACCGGCACCGCCCTTCATCTGCCTTGTCGCGGGCTACAACGAAGCGGCCTACGCGGACAACGGCACCTACCTTTCGTGGATGCCCTACGATATCGCGCTCTACACGCGGCACCGCGACTACGCGACCGAGAAACGCATACGCGATGCGCTCGAAGCCGCAGAGTGCCCGTTCATGCTGAGCATCACGAACATTGATTCAGAAGAGCTTACCGAAGCGGCGTTCACCGTGAACGTCGCCGAGAGTTAGGAGAGACCAAATGGCACGAAACGGATTCTTCGGCGTGAAGAACTCGCATTTCGCGATCTGCACCGACGAAGACGCGCTTACCTACGAAGACCCCGTGCACGTCGCGGGCACCGTCGCTATCAGCATGGAGCCGACCGTTGAGACGGCTTCTAGCTACGCCGACAACGAGGTTTGGCTTGACAAGCAGCAGGACAACGGCGGAAGCGGCACCATGAGCTTCTACGACACCGAGGGGACGGCTGATCTTCGCCAGCTCATCGCAGACCTCGTGGGCTACGAGATCGCGCAGGACGGGCGAACCATCCTGAGCGCAGACCGAACGCCTAAAAAGTTCGCCTTCATGTGCGAGCAGCCGGGGCACGTGCTCGGTCGCCGCCGCTGCCTTCTCATGTGCCAGCTCTCGAAGCCGACGCAGGAGCTTAACACCATTCAGGATACGCCGGAGATTACGCAGCTCGATTACCCGTTCACGTGGCGACCCGTCACCATCCCGAGCACCGACATTCGCACGAGCGGCTATGACAGCTTCACCGGCCTTGCCGATTACGACACCTTCTTTGATGCGGTCGATATCGAGCTTGCGCACAAGACCCCGTCCGAGTAGGAGGTTGCGAATGGTTATCAAGGTTGGCGAAAATGAGTTCGAAGCGACCTTCAACGCGTTCACGCCGATTGCGTTCTCTCGATGCTTCAACGTCGTGAAGCCCAACGGCACCATGCGCCCGAAGGACATTAACGAGGACACCGGCGCGATCTTGGAGAATCTGGACAAGTTCGGTTTCCCGCCCATCGTCCCGCTTCTCGAAATCTTCTACGCGTGCATCAAGACCGCGAACCCGAAGTTCGATGAGAAGTTCGATGACTGGGTTTCCGCGTTCCCGGCAGAAGCTTTCGACTTGGAGCGCGCGGACGGTTGGGCACACGACGTGATGCAGATCGTGAGGGACAACTTTTTTCCAAGCTCGAAGCAAGATGCAGTGGAAGCCGAGGAAGCCGAAAAGACCGGCGCCGCCGCTTCCAAGTAACCTGAAAGACGCGTGCGACGCGCGCTACATCTACAACTGCCAGCAATGCGGGCTGACGCTTTCAGACCTTCAGATGATGAGCTACCGGCAGGTTCAAGACCTGCTGGAGATCAACGCGTTCTACGCCGACGCTGCGGCGCACTACGACGAGGACGAGAAGGCGCGCAAGGCCGAAGCCGCGTTCTGGTCATGACGTGAAGTGAGTTCTTGACGGCAGCGCACCCGCGAGGGCGCGTTGCTTCAAGCACTCATGGTACTTTGACAACCGAAGAGGGGTGATTACGTGGCTGTTTCCTACAAGGGTCTTGTTATCAAGTTCGGCGGCGACACGACGGGTCTTCAAGATGCGCTGAAATCCGTTCAGAAGCAAGCGCGCAACGCCCAAAGCAACCTTCGGGACGTGAACAGAGAGCTGAAATTCGACCCAAGCAACGCCGATCTTCTTGAGCTTAAGATGAATGCCCTCAACAAGTCTGTTGAGGAAACAAAGAAGCAGCTTGACATGTATAAGCAGGCTCTTCAGCAACTTGAAAGCAAGAAGCAGAGCGGCGCTAAGCTCACGGCTCAGGAAGAAGCGCAGTACGACAGCCTTAAGCTCGCGATAGTGAGGTGCGAGCGCCAGCTTGACAGCTACGGCACCGAGCTTGCGGACACCGCGCGTCAGGCCGAAGGCTCAAAGACGGCCATTGGCAAGCTCGGTCAGGCTATCGAGGACAACGCCGACAGCATATCTAGCGCCGGTTCCAAGGTTTCGAGCGCGGGCACCGCCATATCCGGCGGGGTTGTCGGCGCGGCAACGGCGCTGACCGGGCTTGCGGCGAGCCAAGAGGAAGCCATACAGCAGAGCGGCCAGCTCGAAACCGCGTGGGTGAGCGCTGGCGGAACAGCCGAGCAGGCTTCGTCAACCTACGCCATGTTCTACCGCATCCTTGGGCAGAGCGACACGGCAACCGAGGCTTCGCAGAACCTCGCGCGCCTGACCACCAACGAGCAGGAATTGCAGCAGTGGACGAATATTGCGGCTGGCGCTTACGCCACGTTCGGCGACGCTCTGCCACTTGAAAACCTCGCGGAAGCCGCGCAGGAGACGGCGCACACCGGCACGGTCACGGGCGGTCTTGCCGACGCGCTCAACTGGTCTACGGCATCCGCCGAGCAATGGAGCGCCGCGCTTTCCGGGCACTCTTCGGCGCAGGCTGCCTTCAATCAGGCGGTCGCAGAAGGCCAGACGAAGGAAGACGCGTTCAACGCCGCGCTCGCGGCGTGCGGCAGCGAGCAGGAGCGTTCGCAGCTCATCACCGAGACGCTTACCGGGCTTTACGCGGACGCGGGGCGGCAGTACCAAGAGACGAACAAAGACCTTCTCGCTTCGCGCGACGCGCAGAACGAGATGAACCAGAGCATGCAGGAACTCGGCGAAGCGGCCTTGCCCGTCAAGACCGCCGTTACCGAGATCGGCACGAGCCTTCTTAACACGCTCGCGCCCGCGCTCGAAGCCGTCACGGGCTGGTACAAGAACCTGTCGCCAGAGCAGCAGACGCTTGTTAACAACCTCGCTCTAGGAGCCGTCGCCTTCGGCGGCGTGACAACCGCCATTGGTAAGACGATGGAGGCCGCAGAGGGCGTGGGAAGCGCCTTCAAGACCGCTGGCGAGCTTTGGGGCGGCGCTAAGAAGCTCATGGGCGATACGGGCTTTCTAAGCAAGATCGGAACCGGCTTCTCTAACATCGTCACCAAGGCGGGCGGTCTTGGAAGCATGCTCACCGGCACGCTCTCTAGCGGCTGGACGGGATTTACCGGGCTTATCGCCGCGCATCCTATCGGCCTTGGCGTTGCCGCTGTGTCCGCCGCCGTCGCTGGCCTTACGTGGTTCTTCACGCAGACCGAGGCCGGTAAGCAGATGTGGTCTGACTTCACCGGCTGGATTTCGGAGAAGTGGCAAGCCGTGCAGGATTTCTTCGCTGGCGTGCCTGAGTTCTGGGGCGGAATCTGGGAGCAGGTCAGCACCGGCGTTTCGGATTTCTGCACCGGCGTTGGCGAGAAGTGGGAGCAGTTGAAGCAAGGCGCTTCCGACACTTGGGAGAACATCAAAACCGGCGCTTCGAACGCTTGGAATGATCTTAAAACCAACGTCGGGAACCTCGCACAAGGCGCGGTCGATACCGTGTCTAACTGGTGGAACAACCTAACCGGCAACACCGATTCGGCCTTTGGGCAAATCGCTTCCACGGTGCAGAACGACATGAACACCGCGAAGACCGTTGGCAGCTCAGCGGCTGGCGCTCTGCAAGCCCGGTGCTATCCTGCTCAATGTGGGGCGCGGCACTGCCGTGGAC
>CALHJX010000356.1:0-2884 GCA_938033385.1 uncultured Collinsella sp.
GTGCCTGCCCAACGCCCAGGACGTGCTCGATGGCCTCATGGCCACCAAGATCGCCGCACACGCCGCCGACATCGCCAAGAAGGTGCCCCACGCCCGCGACATGGACGACAAGATGGGCCAGGCACGCCGCAAGCTCGACTGGGACGCCATGTGGAAGTGCGCGCTCGACCCGGTTACGGGCAAGAAGCGCTACGAGGAGTCCCCCGCCGCCACCGAGGGCACTTGCACCATGTGTGGCAAGATGTGCGCCGTCCGCACCGTCAACAAGATCTTCGAGGGCACCACGATCGACCTCGGCATGGAGGACTAGCCCTGTCGCTGCGGCCGCTTCTGGCGACGAGCTGGCGCCTGTCAATTGTTGACGTGTGAACATTTGCTTACATTTGCGTAAAGATTGCATCGCCCGCCCGGGTTCGGCATAGAGTCGGCCCGGGCATCTTTATAATGCTGGCTTAAAGACCCATTTGATTCCGACCGAACAAGGGAGCGAACATGGATCGCAGTAAGGTACCTGCCGTTCTATCCATCGCAGGATCCGACTCCAGCGGTGGCGCCGGCATTCAGGCCGACATCAAGACCATCACGGCGCACCGCCTGTATGCCGAGACGGCCATCACTGCTATCACCGCACAGAGCACCTTGGGCGTCACCGCCGTACAGGATATCTCGCCAGATATCGTAGCCGCGCAAATTGACGCCGTTTTTGACGATATCCGCCCGAGCGCCGTCAAGATCGGCATGGTTTCTTCTGTCGAGATTATCGAAGTCATCGCCGACCGCTTGAGCGCCTGGAACGCAACGAACGTGGTCGTCGACCCCGTCATGGTCGCCACCTCGGGCGCGCGGCTGATTGCCGAAGATGCCGCCGAGGCGCTCACCCGCCGCCTGTTCCCGCTAGCGACGGTTATCACGCCCAATATTCCCGAGGCCATGGCCCTGCTCGACTACGAGGTTGACTCCGAGCGCACACAGCAAAATGCTGCCATGCTCCTCACCCGCCGCTTTGGTTGCGCATCCCTCGTTAAGGGTGGGCATCTTGTCAACGAGGCCAACGATGTACTGGCCGAACCCGCGCCGCTCGATGACGAGGGCAACCATCTGGGAGATCCACTCACCACGTGGTTCCGCCACAAGCGCATCGAGACCGACAACACACACGGCACCGGCTGCACACTCTCGTCCGCCATCGCCTGCGCGCTGGCCCAGGGCATGGATCTTGCCGACGCCGTCAACGCCGGCAAGGCCTACCTGACAGGCGCTCTGGCCGCCGGCCTGGACATGGGCAAAGGCTCTGGCCCCGTCAACCACATGTGGCAATATTAAGATTCGCAGCCCAAAACCGCCGCAAAGGCGCCCGTCCCCTTTGCGGTGGCTTGGGGTCGCGCTACTCACCAAGCATCTCTTGGAGCTTGGCTGCCACGGCGTGGCCCAGGCTCTCGTGGCTTTCGGGCATCATGTGCAGATAATCGATATCGCCCGGCTCGGCAAAATCAGCGGCATTCAAAAAGTCGCAGCCAAACTGTCTAGCAGCATACGCATAGTATTCGGCAAAATGCTCCGAGGCCTCGACGGAGCGCTCGTCAAAGTCGGTCATGTACACATCGGCGATCTGCGGTTTAATCTTGATAGGCGCCATCAGCAGAATACGCGGGCAGGGCGCGGCTTCGGTCCAGGGAAACGCGCGGACGGTGCGAATCAGCGCCATGGCACCGTCAGCGATATCGGCAGCCCCCACGCTAAAGACCGTCTTGCAGTCGTTGGTGCCCAGCATAATCACGATCGCATCCAGCGGCTTATGAGCCTCGAGCAGCATCGGCAACGCGCGGATGCCGTTGAGATTAGTGTCCAGATGGCACATGTCGTCGCGTACCGTCGTGCGGCCGTTGAGGCCTTCCTCAATCACGTGCCAGCCCTCGCCCAGGTCGCGCTGGGCCACGCCGCACCAGCGCACATCGTGCGCATAGCGTACCGCGGTGCCGTCGCGCATGCCCGCCGGATCATAGCCGTAGGTATTGCTGTCGCCAAAGCACAGAACGTTTTTCATCGTAAGCCCTTCCTCTAGTAAAAAGAAAAAGTCGGCGGGAGCAGTCTCTCCCGCCGGATCGACCTATCTGTCAGCACATACCGATTACAGGTACTTGCGCCAATCGTCATCGTCTTCATCGTCCTCGGCGGCAGCCTGGGCCTGCTCGGCGGCGCGGGCAGCCGCAGCGCGAGCGGCAACCTGGGCATAGGACTCCTCGTTGCGCTCGGGGAAGTTTGCCAGCACGTGCTCGAACTTAGCGAAGTCCTCGTCCCAGCGCGTAGAGGGCACGGCAAAAAAGACCTGCTTGACCTTAAAGTCGCCCGATGCGAGCTCCTTGCGGAAGAGCTCGGCCACGGCCTCGGCGTCAAAGCCGTTGTTGTCGCAGCCCCAAGCGCCCAGCACGAGCTTCTCGCGACCCAGCTCGTCGCAGATGGCAAGCACAAAGCGGATGCGATCGCGCAGGGCGTCCAGCAGGGCATCGTCACCCACGCGATACTCCTGGCGAGCGCGCTTGGCGTTGGGCGCGGCGGCCACGATCACGTCGGCATACGCATGCACGTGGTTGCGGTCGAAGCGCACCGCAGGCACCACCAGTGCACGGTTGCGGTAAAGCTCGCAGTTGATGTTGCGGCGACGGTTCTCGCCGTACCATTTGCGCTGCTTATCGAGAACGTTGTACAGATACGAATCGGCGCACAGCGTGGCCTCCTGACCCAGATAGCCCTGGATGTAGCCGCCGCCCGGGTTGGTGAACGAGGCAAAGGCGAGTACGGCCATGTCGCAGAATTGCGCGTAGCCTCGGCCGTTATCCAGAATGGCCTGCGTGGCGGAGGCATCGAGCACGGTGACCTCGGGCAG
>CALHJX010000357.1:0-10295 GCA_938033385.1 uncultured Collinsella sp.
GGCGTTTTGGCCACGACTGCCACCGCAGCGGCTCCGGTTGTGGCCGAGCTTGCCCGCATGCTGCCGATCACTCGCACGGTGGTCGACGAGACGGTGCGCGAGAACCTGCAGCTCGAGGACGACCGCGATCTTGCAAGTCGCGAGAACCGTTTGGTGTCGATTGTGGCGACGGGGGAAAAGACCGTCATCTACGTCAATTCGCGCGACCAGTCCGTGGCGCTCGCCAAGACGTTGCGCAAGCGTGTGCCCGATTGCGCAACCCATATCGCGTTCTATAACGCGGGGCTTGCGCGTTCCGATCGCCGTCGCGTGGAGGAAGCATTCCGAGACGGCAGCCTCAGCTGCATCGTCTCGACATCTGCCTTTGGCGAGGGCGTCAACCTGCCCGATATCCGCCATGTCGTGCTCTATCACATGCCGTTTGGCGGCATTGAGTTTAACCAGATGAGCGGCCGTGCCGGTCGCGATGGCCAGCCCGCCGTGATCCATCTGCTCTATTCGTCGCGCGACGCCCGCATTAACGAGCGCCTACTCGACTGCTATGCGCCCGAGCGCGACGAGCTCGTCACGCTCTATCGCGCGCTGCAGACCATGTGGCGCTCCAACCGCGGCAAAACCGGGGACGATTCCTTTAGCGCGAGCGATATCGACATCGCGCAGATGTGCCTTGCCATCGATGCTCGCACGCCGGTCGACGAGCGTTCGGTGGAAAGCGGCCTGGGAATCTTCGAAGAGCTTGGTTTTTGTCGCGTTTCGGGGTTTGACGACACCCGTCGCATCGCGATGGCCGAAAACCCCGGCCGCGTGCAATTGAGTAGGTCAATTCGCTATTTGGAGGGCTTGCGCTCGCGCATGGAGTTTTCGGCTTTCCGGAGCTGGGCGCTCGATTCGTGCGCTTCTGATATGCTAGCCAAAGTTAACCGCCCGATCGTACCGCGGGCCTAGGGGAAGGGGACCTCGATGGATGCCGCAGCCCGTACCGCCCATGATTCCACCCTCCAGCCGTTTTCGGAGATGGAGCACTATAAGCATGCCGATGAGCTGCCGCCCGAGATTATGGCGGACAGCTACGACAAGCTGGAGCGCCTGTGCCTCAAATATATGAATGAGGATGACTTCTCCAAGGTGGAGCAGGCCTACTGCTTTGCTGCCGAGAAGCATTGCAACCAAAAGCGGCGCTCGGGCGAGATGTACATTAACCATCCCGTCGAGGTTGCCATCATTTTGGCCGATCTCAAGATGGACTGCGATGTGGTGTGCGCCGCGCTGCTGCACGATACCGTCGAGGATACCGAGACCTCGCTCGCCGATGTTTCCGGCCTGTTTGGCGATACGGTGGCCGAGCTCGTCGATGGCGTGACCAAGCTCACCAATATCGAAGTCGACAGCATGGACGAGAAGCAGGCGCTCACGCTGCGCAAGATGTTCCTCGCCATGTCCAAGGACATTCGCGTCATCATCGTTAAACTTGCCGACCGTCTGCACAACATGCGAACGCTGGCAGCCCTGCGCGAGGATCGTCGCCTGTTTAAGGCTCGCGAGACCATGGACGTGTACGCGCCCTTGGCCGACCGCCTGGGCATGAGCTCTATTAAGTGGGAGCTCGAGGACCTGTCCTTCTTCTACCTGGAGCCCGATGCCTACCAGCGCATTGCGCGCATGGTGGCGGAGTCGCGCGAGGTCCGTGAGCGCTATCTGGCTGAGACCATCAAGACACTCACCGACGAGCTCAACCGCATTGGCCTGGAAGGCTTCCAGATCAACGGCCGTTCCAAGCACTATTGGTCCATCTACCAAAAGATGAAGCGCAAGGGCAAGGAATTCTCCGAGATCTACGACCTGGTGGCACTGCGCGTCATCACGCATTCGGTGCGCGATTGCTACTCCACGCTCGGCGCGGTGCATACGCTGTGGCACCCCATGCCCGGTCGCTTTAAAGACTATATCGCCATGCCCAAGGTCAATAACTACCAGTCGCTCCACACGACGGTTATCGGCCCCACGGCCCGCCCACTCGAGATTCAGATTCGAACCTACGAGATGCATGAGCAGGCCGAGTACGGCATTGCCGCCCACTGGCTATATAAGAAGTCGGGCGGATCGTCTGCTTCCAAGACCAATGACGCTCAACGTTTGGACGACCAGATCAACTGGCTCAAGCATTCACTCGATTGGGCTGCGTCTGATGAGATTACCGACGCCAAGGAATACCTGCATTCGCTGAAGGTTGACCTCTTCGATCAGGAGATCTTCGTCTTTACGCCCAAGGGCGAGGTCATGGCGCTTCGTGCCGGATCCACGCCGCTCGACTTTGCCTATGCCGTTCACACCGAGGTGGGAAACCATTGCGTCGGCGCCAAAATCAACGGTGCGGTGGCTCCGCTCACGCACGAGATTAAGACGGGTGACCGTGTCGAGATCCTGACGAACAAGAGTTCCAAGCCGTCGCGTGATTGGCTCAAGATCGTCAAGACGCCTTCGGCTAAGTCCAAGATCCGCCGCTATTTTGCCGCTGCGACCAAGGACGACGACGCTGCTGCTGGTCGCGATATGCTGGCCAAGGACCTGCGTAAGCGTGGCTATGGCATTTCTACGCCGCGTTCGACGCGTGCACTCAACGCCGTGGCGGAGCAGTTTAACTTCAAGCAGCTCGAGGACCTGTTTGCCGCCGTCGGCGCCGGCAAGGTTGCCCCGCGCGCTGTGGGCAATAAGGTCGAGCAAATCTTGGACCCCAAGCCCGAGGAACAGCTCACCAAGGCCGAGGCTATCGCCGAGGTCGTGAAGCAGCCCGCTCGCGGCTCCAACCGCAAGCCGCAAAAGCGCGGCAAGAGCGCCAGTAACGGCATTATCGTCAAGGGCGAGAGCAACAGCGGCCTGCTGGTCCGTCTGGCTCATTGCTGCAACCCCGTGACGGGCGACGACATCGTCGGCTTCATCACGCGCGGTCGTGGCGTTTCGGTGCATCGCGCCAACTGCCCTAACGTCAAGGGTCTTATGGAACATCCCGAGCGCATGATCGATGTGGAGTGGGACGGCGCTGCCGACACCCTCTTCCAGGTCGAGATCGTGGTCGAGTGCTTGGACCGTATGGGCCTGCTCAAGGATGTCACCATTGCCATTGGCGATGCGGGCGGCAATATCCTTTCTGCCGCCACGTCGACCAACCGCGAGGGTATTGCAACCCTGCGCTTTATGGTCGAGATCTCGGACGCGAGTGGTCTGGATCCGCTGCTGGCTTCCATCAGCAGTGTCGATTCGGTCTACGACGCTCGCCGTCTTATGCCCGGCGAAGGCGGAGCTCAGCTCAAGCGCCGTGTGTAGGTGCGAGAGCCTCTCAGCATCATAGATATTGGTTACGTTCGAGGCATCGTTTGGTGCCTCGAACGTATTTTAGAAGGAGGGTATGCGCATGGGCGATATGACTTTGGACCTGACACCCCGAGGTGCGGCTTCGATTGAGGCGCTCGTCAACGGCCCCATTCAGACCAACAGTTACGCCGTGATTTCGAATGACGAGTGCTTAATCGTCGATCCGGCGTGGGAGGGCGAGTGTCTTGTGGAGCATATCCGCACCGCGCATCCTGAGGTGCGCGTACTCGGCTCTGTCTGCACGCACGGTCATGCCGACCATGTTGGCGGGGTTGCCGGGGTTCGAGCTGTCGTTGGCGACAGCGCGCTATATGAGTTGTGCGCTAAGGACGTGACGGTACCTCGCGCAAATATCGAGGAACAGCGCGCCATGTGGGGTATCGAGACACCCGATCCGGGTGAGCCGACGCGTTTGCTTGCCGAGGGCGATACAATCGAGGTGGGCGACGTCTGCCTGCAGGTGATCGAGACGCCGGGGCATACGCCGGGCGGCATCGTCCTGTTCGCCGCGACCGAGCAGGGGAACATCGCCTTTGTGGGCGACACGCTTTTCCCGGGCAGCCACGGTCGTACCGATCTTTCCGGCGGTGACGAGGCGGCGATTATGCGCTCGCTCTCCAAACTTGCCAAGATGCTTCCGCCCGATACCGTTTGCTTGACGGGCCATGGCGATTCGACCACGATGGCGCGCGAACTTATGCAGAACCCGTTTATGCAGATGTAGGCTCGAAGCCGTCTTCCGAACCACGAAGACCGCTCAATCGTCAAGCTATTTTCCCCAGTGGGTCGATTCTGTGGGGCAAACGGTCAAAATTTGTCCAATCGGATGGTATTCGTGAACAAACGAACGTTTATGCTCGGGTATGTCGTGGTAAAATCTCAGGCGTTATCGGAGCAACCTTACAGGAGGTTTCTTTTATGCTCGTCAACGCAGCAGACATGCTCAAGAAGGCCGAGGCCGGCAAGTACGGTCTCGGTGCCTTCAACACCAACAACCTCGAGTGGACCCTGGCTATTCTCCAGGCCGCCGAGGAGGCCAAGTCTCCGCTGATCCTTCAGTGCACCGCTGGTGCCGCTAAGTGGATGGGCGGTTTCAAGGTCTGCGCCGACATGGTCAAGGCTGCCGTCGAGGCCACGGGCGTTACCGTTCCCGTCGCCCTTCACCTCGATCACGGTTCTTACGAGGACTGCTTCAAGTGCATCGAGGCCGGCTTTACGTCCATCATGTATGACGGCTCTCACGAGGAGACCTTCCAGCTTAACCTCGACCGCACCAAGGAGCTCGTTGAGCTTGCCCACTCCAAGGGCATGTCCATCGAGGCCGAGGTCGGCGGCATCGGCGGCACCGAGGACGGCGTGACCTCCAGCGGCGAGCTCGCTGATCCTGCTGAGTGCAAGCAGATTGCTGACCTGGGCGTCGACTTCCTCGCTTGCGGTATCGGCAACATCCACGGCGTGTACCCTGCCGACTGGGCTGGCCTTTCCTTCGAGCGCCTGGGCGAGATCAAGGCTCAGACCGGCGACCTGCCCCTCGTCCTGCACGGTGGCACCGGCATCCCCGAGGATCAGATCAAGAAGGCCATCTCCCTGGGTATCTCCAAGATCAACGTCAACACCGATCTGCAGCTCGTCTTTGCCAAGGGCGTTCGCGAGTACATCGAGGCTGGCAAGGATCAGCAGGGCAAGGGCTTTGACCCCCGCAAGCTCCTCAAGCCTGGTCGCGACAACATCGTTGCCCGCACCAAGGAGCTCATGGAGGAGTTTGGTTCCGTCAACAAGGCGTAAGCGTCGCTAAACTTCCCGTCGGAAGCCCCGTCCCCCTACACTGTTTCCTTTGCGCTCACCTGGCTTCGCCAGAAGTCGCGCCAAGGAAACAGTTCCGGGGGACGGGGCTTCCTTCGTTTAACGTCGCAGGGTTACGAGTCTGAATTAAGATGGCTACTGGCTTTGCCAGAAGTCGCGCGACGGAATCAGCTCCGGGGAAACGGGGCCTCCTTTGTTAACTCGCTACAGGGTTACTGGGCTGAATTCATTTTTTATAGGTACCGTTTATCGGTGTTGAGAGTTCCTATATTGGGGCTTTCTTTTTATCTCGCTACAATGGACTTCAAGCGTTCTAGTGACTTGGAGTTTTGGTATGGCTGTTGTTAATGTGCTGCCTTCGGATGGGAAGGTTATTGACGAGGGTCCTGTTGGTTGCTCTGTTGATGTTTGCAATGATGACTTCCGTTTTCTAGATGTTGGCTTGCCACCCGAGATTCTGCGTTTAAAGGACGCGGGGTATCTTTCGCAGGCTATTGAGGCTTGCGACCGCCTACTTGCCCAAGATCCCGATCCCTCGCTTGCTGCCTGCGTTCGTGCCGAGCGGTATCGCATGCTCGAGACGCCGCTTCATTTTTCGGTGTCGCGCGATCGAGCTATTGCGATGATTCGCGAGGAGTGGCCTGAGTTTACCGAGGGGCAGTTTGACGATCTGATTGACCGTAAGCGTATTGACTGGCGCTTTATCGATGGCGAGCTGTTCGTTCTCGACAACTTCCTCGATTCGCTTCGCGTATATCCCAAAGAGGTTCCCGGCATGCGGCCCGATCCTACGGACGGAATTGCACTGCGCAACGAGATGCTCAAGGAGATGGAGTCGCAAAATGGATTGGCTCGCGTCATTACGCTTAAAGCGTCCGTGTCTGTCCCCGGCGCTCTGGAGGGGGAGACCGTTTGCGCTTGGCTTCCCGTCGCGGCTGCCTGCCGTCAGCAGTTTCGGGTCGAGATTCTCGACATGACGCCGGAGGGTGCTGTTGCTCCCGCGAATGCTTCGGCTCGTACCGTCTCGTGGTCTTCTTCGAGCGAGCGCTCATTCTCGGTGACTTATCGTTATCACATCGATGCTGCTTATTGTGATGTCTACGGTGGCATACTTCCGGTTCATCCGCGTATGGACGCGCCTCTGCCCGAGGATATTTCCGAGGACCGTCCGCACATTGCATTTACGCCGTATCTGCAGCAGCTGACGGCCAGCGTTGTTGGCGGACTCGAGGATCCGCTCGATTGCGCCCGTGCTATCTATGATTACCTGACGCAGTATATCGACTATCGCTATCAGCCGCCGTACTTGCTTTTGGAATCTATTGCCGATGACTGCGCGCATTCGCTCCGCGGCGATTGCGGCGTTATGGCGCTCACGTTTATCACCATGTGCCGTATCGCGGGCGTGCCTGCCCGTTGGCAGAGCGGCCTGTACGTTGCGCCCGATTCGGTGGGGTCGCACGACTGGGCAGAGTTCTATACGCCGCAGACCGGTTGGCTCAACGCCGACGTGTCATTTGGATCTTCTGCTCGCAGGATGGGGGAGGAGTGGCGCCGCCGTCACTACTTTGGCAATCTCGACCCATGGCGTATGGTGGCCAACAATCGATTCCAGGCAGAGTTTGAGCCCTCTTTCGACGGCATGCGCGAGGACCCTTACGATAACCAGAAGGGTGAGGCTTCGGTCGACGGTCGCGGATGCCGTCAGCGCGAGATGCTACGCACGGTCGAACTCATCGAAATGCTCGAAGTTCCATTTTCGGACTAATCGGTAGAAAGCTGTGATAAACTAACTCACGCATTACGTGCCCGAGTGGCGGAATTGGCAGACGCAGTGGACTCAAAATCCACCGTTGGCAACAACGTGCGAGTTCGAGTCTCGCCTCGGGCACCATACATGCAAGTGAGCGTTCAAGGGGGTTGCGGCCCCCTTTTCCGTGCCGAACTCGCGTGAGCGCGCGAAGCGTTAAGCAAACAGGCCTGCGGCCTGTTTGTAGCGGAGCGTGGCGAGGGCGCCGCGCGTCCGAAGCCCGGGGCTTCGCGAAGCGAAGGCCCTTCGAGTCTCGCCTCGGGCACCATACATGCAAGCGAGCGTTCAAGGGGGTCAAGGCCCCTTTTTCGTGTACGTAATGTGATAACGCGCTGTATGTGTTATTATTCGCAAGGCGTTGTTCCCGCAATGCCCTAAAGAGGAACCCGAGGGTTCCCACCTTTTGGCGCCAATGAGCAGCTGACTGGTCATACAACTTAGATTCCCTTCCTCAAATCGAGGAAGTCTATGTGTACGACCTGGTTGCTGAGAAGCGCCGGGTTATTTTTTTATGAATGGAGGTAGGGAAAATAGCTAAGTCTGATGACACCCGCATCAACGACGAGATTACTGCATCTTCGTGCCGTTTGATTGGCGTCGATGGCTCTCAGCTCGGCCTGTTCGCCATCCGCGATGCCCAGCGCGTCGCCGACGATCAGGGTCTCGACCTGGTCGAGATCGCTCCCAACGCGGAGCCGCCGGTCTGCAAGGTCATGGACTACGGTAAGTTCAAGTACCAGCAGGCCATGAAGGCCAAGGCTGCTCGTAAGAACCAGTCCAAGGTCGAGGTCAAGGAAATGAAGTTCCGACCCAAGATCGACGTTGGCGACTACGAGACCAAGAAGGGCCACGTTCTGCGTTTCCTCAAGAAGGGCGCACGCGTTAAGATCACCATCATGTTCCGCGGCCGTGAGATGGCTCACCCGGAGCAGGGCCTTAACGTTCTCGAGCGTCTCGCCGAGGATCTCAAGCCTTACGCTACGGTCGAGTCCAAGCCTAAGATGGAAGGCCGTAACATGCTTATGCTGCTCGCCCCGATTAAGGGCGCCTTCGATGAGGATAAAGCGGCAAGCGATACTAAGTAACTAGTGTTCTGTAACCGATTAAGGAGTATTTCATGCCTAAGATGAAGTCCCACAGCGGCACCAAGAAGCGTTTCCGCAAGACTGGTACCGGCAAGCTTATGCGCGCCAAGGCTTTCAAGAGCCACATCCTGAGCAAGAAGTCCACCAAGCGTAAGCGTGGCTTCCGTCAGGAGACCGAGATTGCCGCTGCCGACCGCAAGGTCATCAAGTCGCGTCTCGCCTAAGTTCGCGTTCCCGTTTTTCGTTTTACCGTCTAGGAGTTGATAGAACATGGCACGTATTAAGCGCGCTGTTGCCGCCAAGAAGAAGCGCCGTACCGTTATGCACCGTGCGAAGGGTTACTACGGTGCCGCTTCGCGTACTTACAAGCATGCTAAAGAGCAGGTCCAGCACTCCCTGCAGTATCAGTATCGTGATCGCCGCAACAAGAAGCGCGAGATCCGTTCTCTTTGGATTACTCGTATCAACGCTGCTGCTCGCCTGAACGACATCTCTTACTCTCAGTTCATGCACGGCCTGAAGGTTGCCGGCATCGAGCTCGACCGCAAGGTCCTGGCTCAGATGGCTTACGAGGACATCGAGTCCTTCAACGAGCTGGCTACCATCGCCAAGAAGGCTCTCGAGGCCTAATAGATTCTCTTGAATCGCTAGGGGAGTGTCGCGTTGTGCGCGGCGCTCCCTCTTTTTATCTGAAGCGCGGTTTACATTGCTAAAAGCGCGGGTAGATAGACACTTACAGGTGACCGATCTCTATATATTCCTGAACCAAAGGGTCATCATCTGATACGTGCGGAAGATCCGCACCAGTCTTTCTATTACCTATAGAAAGCAATATGTTGTGTAGGACTTGTGAAGAGTGGAATTGACGTCCCACAGAGCTTCGCGGTCTGGCAATATATCTCCTTGCCGCGCGGCCCGGTCGAACCGGATGAGCCGCGAGGGCGTGCACCTTGAGAACCGGATACTGCGAGGATGGACACTTACTTCAGTGTCGCATCCGGGCAGACATCGAACCATTTGAAATGGTCTAACTTGGATTTGTTTTTCGCAAGGCCGCCGAGAGGCGGCCCCGAGAAATTCCTTTTCCTATACTAAAACCATATGAATCGAACGGAACCGATCAGCTAATAGTTGTGAGGACCGGACGGGCTCGAAGCCCATTTATTTTGGACGGAGAGTTCGATCCTGGCTCAGGATGAACGCTGGCGGCGCGCCTAACACATGCAAGTCGAACGGCACCCCTCTCCGGAGGGAAGCGAGTGGCGAACGGCTGAGTAACACGTGGAGAACCTGCCCCCTCCCCCGGGATAGCCGCCCGAAAGGACGGGTAATACCGGATACCCCGGGGTGCCGCATGGCACCCCGGCTAAAGCCCCGACGGGAGGGGATGGCTCCGCGGCCCATCAGGTAGACGGCGGGGTGACGGCCCACCGTGCCGACAACGGGTAGCCGGGTTGAGAGACCGACCGGCCAGATTGGGACTGAGACACGGCCCAGACTCCTACGGGAGGCAGCAGTGGGGAATCTTGCGCAATGGGGGGAACCCTGACGCAGCGACGCCGCGTGCGGGACGGAGGCCTTCGGGTCGTAAACCGCTTTCAGCAGGGAAGAGTCAAGACTGTACCTGCAGAAGAAGCCCCGGCTAACTACGTGCCAGCAGCCGCGGTAATACGTAGGGGGCGAGCGTTATCCGGATTCATTGGGCGTAAAGCGCGCGTAGGCGGCCCGGCAGGCCGGGGGTCGAAGCGGGGGGCTCAACCCCCCGAAGCCCCCGGAACCTCCGCGGCTTGGGTCCGGTAGGGGAGGGTGGAACACCCGGTGTAGCGGTGGAATGCGCAGATATCGGGTGGAACACCGGTGGCGAAGGCGGCCCTCTGGGCCGAGACCGACGCTGAGGCGCGAAAGCTGGGGGAGCGAACAGGATTAGATACCCTGGTAGTCCCAGCCGTAAACGATGGACGCTAGGTGTGGGGGGACGATCCCCCCGTGCCGCAGCCAACGCATTAAGCGTCCCGCCTGGGGAGTACGGCCGCAAGGCTAAAACTCAAAGGAATTGACGGGGGCCCGCACAAGCAGCGGAGCATGTGGCTTAATTCGAAGCAACGCGAAGAACCTTACCAGGGCTTGACATATGGGTGAAGCGGGGGAGACCCCGTGGCCGAGAGGAGCCCATACAGGTGGTGCATGGCTGTCGTCAGCTCGTGTCGTGAGATGTTGGGTTAAGTCCC
>CALHJX010000358.1:0-2505 GCA_938033385.1 uncultured Collinsella sp.
CCGCGGCCTACGCGTGGGTTCGCTCAAGCATCACGGGCACCACGGCTTTGATATCGATGTGCCCGCTAAGGACACCTGGCGCCATCACCAGGCCGGATCCAAGCACGTGGGTCTCATCTGCGCCACGCGCTGGGCGGAGTACGCCGACACGCGCGAGGAGGACGAGATGCCAGCGCGCGAGCTGCTGTCACGCTACAACGATGTCGACGTGGTGATCATCGAGGGCTACAAGACCGAGGGCTTCGACAACATCGTCGTTGCGCGCTCCGGTGTCGACCGTCTGCGCGGTAAGAGCTCGCTCGACCTGGTCGACGGTCACACGCTGGCCCTTGCCTGCAACGAGGCCCTGGCGCGTCAGGCCTTCGACGCCGGCTTTGCGACCCGAGCCATCAACATCAACGACGCCCGAGCCATCTGCGATCTGATTCAGGACCATCTGGCCTAAAACCTGCCAAATAGGGACAGGTTTATTTTGGCAGGTTTTATCTGGGCAAACGTCACTTCCAACACAAAGGGGCCAGGCACCTTTGTGGTGGTTTTGCTTTGGTAGATGTGTGGGACATGCCTTACAATCTACCAAGTAGTTCATGACGGGCGAAAAACGGAGAGAAGGGGCTCTTGATGCGTCCTTAATGTTTCATGCGGATAGATTGATTCGACAGACGGTGGCGAATGCCCGCCGTCCGCATTCGTATGAAACAAGGAGTCTCCATGCTCGTCTCTCTTTTCTCAAAGCCTCAGTCATCGCTGTCCGTGCAGGCCAAGCGCCTGGTGGCGATGCGCTTTCTCATCTACACCGGTTTTCAGACCAGCTACTTTATCGGCGTTATCGGAACACTCACCTATGCAGACGATGCCTCGGTTGTGGCGACATCGCTGGCCGTCCTTTTTATGAACGTATTTGTGATTCTGGGATCCTTTGCGGGCGGCGCGGCGCTCGACGCCTGGGGCCCGCGCCGTCATTTCTTGCTGAGCATCGTGGGCACGCTGGCAACCGGCGCGGCGATCCTCGTTTTTGGCAGCGCGACCGGAACAGTCCTTGCCGGCGCGGTGCTCCTGGGCTTCGTGATGGGGTTCGCCCAGCCCATCGCCACATCCTATCCAGCCTACCTCACCGACGATCCTGTCGAGCTCAAAGACATCAACTCCGCCATCGCCATGTTTTCAAACGTGAGTATCATCGTTGGCCCCACGCTGGGCGGCTTTGTCGCGGCGGCTGCGTCGTCGCGCGCGGTGTTCGTACTCATGATGCTCTTTACCGCGTTGGCGCTCATTGTCGGTTGGGGCTTTAGGCAAAGTGCAGGTCAGGCCGCCACACACGAAGGCAAACCCGCGATCGGCGACATCACATCGGGCAATGCCAGCCAAAGCCCCGACCCCAACACATCTTCCCGCACTACCTTCGCGACCAGCATCAAGACGGTCTTTACCAACAGCGTCCTCGCCCTGCTGTTCTGCATTATTTTCCTTTCGAACTTTGGCTACGGTGCCTTCGATCCGCTGGAGTCGTTCTTCTACCGCGATGTCCTGCATGTCGGTGTTGAGTGGATGGGCTGGCTCTCGTCGGCCAGCGGTGTGGGCGCGGTGCTGGGCGCCGTGGTCGCGCTCCGCTTGCCGCCGCACCTGGTCAACCTTAAAACGCTGCTCGTGGCGCTTATGTCCGTGGGCCTGGGAAGTTTGCTCTATGTGGGAACACCGTACGTGGGTGTAGCCCTTGTCGGCCAGATTGCCCTGGGCGTGGCCTGGGGCGTCGTCAACCCGCTCCACAACACGATCGTGCAAACGACGGCCCCGCTCGAGCAGCTCGGTCGCGTGAACTCGGTCATGGGCTTTGGCAACATGTTCGCCGGCGTGGCCCCGCTGGCGATTGCCCCGTGGCTGGCGGCGACATTTGGCGTGCAGCAGACGCTCGTAGGGGCGGGCATGGTCGTGACGGCAGTTCCCGCGGCGCTGTTGCTGTTTGGACGCCGGCATTTGGATCGTGCCGCAAGGCAGTAAAACCATCACAACATTCGATGAAAATCGCGATTTTGGCGAAAAGCGTCGGATGTTGTGATGGATTGCGCCTCGGGCCAGGCCACCCTTCGGGTCCGGCCACCACAAAGGGGCCAGGCACCTTTGTGGTGGTTTTTGCTTTGACGGGCCGCGCCTGGGCCTTGGTATACCATGTACACCATTTCCGACCGCATTCAGCACCGCCGCACAACCCAGAAAGGCCCCCCATGGACACCACCTTCAGCCACATCAAAGCCGTGTTCTGCGACATCGACGGCACGTTGCTCACGAGCCAGCACACGGTGTCTCCGCGCACCGTGGCGGCGATTCGCGCCCTGCGCGAGCGCGGCGTGCTCTTTGGCCTGTGCACCGGGCGCGACGCCCAGGCGACCGAGGCCATGTTTGGGCTCTGGGGTATCGAAGGCCTGGTAGACGTGATGGTGGGCTGCGGTGGCGCCGAGGTCATCGACCGCGCGCACGACGTCAACGAGCTGAGCTATCCGCTGCCGG
>CALHJX010000359.1:0-1489 GCA_938033385.1 uncultured Collinsella sp.
CGCCTTGCGGGCGGCATTGCGCGCCTTGCAGGCCTGTTGCGCCTTCTTGACGATCTCGCGAGCGGGCTTGGGATGCTCCTCGAGGTAATCGACAAGGCCGTCGGTCACAATCTTGAGCGTGAGCGCGCGCATATAGGAGCTGCCGAGCTTGGCCTTGGTCTGGCCCTCAAACTGCGGATCGGGCAGCTTGACCGAGATAACGGCCGAAAGGCCCTCGCGCACATCGTCGCCGGTCAGATTGGCGTCTTTTTCCTTGAGCAGGTTCTGCTTGCGCGCATAGTCGTTGATCACGCGGGTGAGCGCGGTGCGGAAGCCCTCAAGGTGCATGCCGCCCTCGGGGGTGTAGATGTCGTTGGCAAACGACATGACGTTCTCGCCGTAGCCGCTATTCCACTGCAGGGAAACCTCAACCTCGCCCATCTTGGCCACAGGTGCGTCCGGGTCCGATTTGCCCTCGATGTAGATAGGCTCCTTAAAGGCCTCGGGGACGTCCTTGCCCTCGTTAAGGAACTTGACGAAGTCGATGATGCCGCCCGCGTAGCAAAACTCCTCCACGTGGGGAGTAGACTCGCGCTCGTCAGTCAGCACGATTTTGAGGTTCTTATTGAGGAACGCCGTCTCCTGCAGACGGTTGTGCAGCGTATCGAAATCGTAAATGCAGGTCTCGAAGATCTCGTCGTCGGGCCAGAAGGTGACGGTGGTGCCCGTCGAATCCGAGGTGTCCACGACCTCCATCTTCTTGACGGTCTTGCCGCGCGAGAACTCCATCTCGTAGGTGTTGCCGTCGCGACGAACCTGAACGACCACGCGCTTGGACAGTGCGTTGACGACGGAGATGCCAACGCCGTGCAGGCCGCCCGAGACCTTATAGGCCGAGTTATCGAACTTACCGCCGGCGTGCAAGATCGTCATGACGACCTCGAGCGTCGGGATCTTTTTAACAGGGTGCTCGTCGACGGGGATGCCGCGCCCGTTGTCGACGACCGTGATGGAGTTGTCGGCGTGGACCGTCACCTGGATCTCGGTGCAGAAACCGGCCATGGCCTCGTCGACGGAGTTGTCAACGATCTCCCACACCAGGTGATGCAGACCGCTGGCGCTCGTCGAGCCGATATACATGCCCGGGCGCTTACGAACGGCCTCGAGACCTTCGAGAATCTTAATCTCGCCGCCATCGTAATCGTTTTCGTTTGCCACACGTCCTCCTTCAGTCAAGAAAATGTGTACAGCCTTACTAGTTTATCGTAAAAAAATACCCTCGGGAACGAGGGTATTTGGCTCTACAAGGCCACCAGATGCGATTTAAGGCTCTTTTTTGCTTTGCACGCCCTTTTGGCCCACTCGGCACTGGCTCTCATGGCATTCTCGAGGGCCTCGCGCAGTTTTTGGTCTTCGATGGGTGCCACTTGGCGCTCAATCTCGGTGCGCTCGGCCTCACTTAGGTCGGCGTGCGGGGCCGGCGGGCGCTCGGTCGTCGCCGGGCGCAGGC
>CALHJX010000360.1:0-1364 GCA_938033385.1 uncultured Collinsella sp.
GGCGGCCTTCTTTTTGCAGCCCTCAGAGCAGGTCATGTCGGCCAGGTTAACCTTAAAGACCTTGCCGTTCTCCAGGCGCAATACCAGCTGCTCACGCGGTGTGTCATATTCCTGGATGCGCGCCTTGCCAAGCGGCGTATCGATAAGCGTCTTCTTTTTGGGCGCGCGGCTCTTAAAGTCCTTGTACGCCTCGAACTCGTAGCGCAGGCAGCACATCAGGCGGCCGCAGACGCCGCTAATTTTGGACGAGTTGAGCGGCAGGTCCTGCTCTTTTGCCATGCGGATCGAAACCGGCTCAAACTGTCCGCCAAAGCGCGTGCAGCAGAGCTCCTGGCCGCACTGGGCATAGCCGCCCACCAGGCGGGTCTCGTCGCGCACGCCGATCTGGCGCATGTCGACGCGAATGTGCAGCGTCGAGGACAGGCCCTTGACGAGCTGGCGGAAATCGACGCGCTCCTCGGCAGCAAAGTAGAACACAGCCTTCTCGCCGCCAAACAGGTACTCGACGCCGACCGGCTTCATCTCGAGGTCGAGCTCCTTGACCAGACGGCGGAAGTCGACCATGGCCTCGTCACCCTGGATAGCCAGGTCGTCGGCAAGCTGCAGGTCGATGTCGCTCGCTACGCGCAACACGGGCTTGAGCGGCTGGCCAATCTCGTCTTGCGGCACCTCGAAGGGATCGGCCGTGACCAGGCCGATCTCGGTTCCGCGCTCGGTGGAGCAAATAGCATAATCGGCCTCGAGGATATCCAGATCCTGTGGGTCGAACCACAGGTCGCGCGAGGCGTAGGTAAACTTAACGGGTACGACTAACGGCATTTCAGTGCCTTCCTGATATCGAACAGCATGACCTCGATGGCCAGCTGGGGAGTAACGTTTCTGGCGATGTTGCGCTCGGCGGTGACAATTGCCTCGAGCGCCTGGGTGGCACCCGCAACATTCGTCGCCGCGGCAAGCCGCCCGATCGTGTCGCGCACGTCCTCGTTCACAACGTCTGTCGCCTCATCCTGAAGCGTCAGCAGCACGTCGCGCATGAGCGTCCGCGCGCTCGCCAGCGCTTCCATGATACCCGAACGCTCGCGCGCGTTGAGTTCGCGCTTGTTGCGGTCCTCAAGCTGCTTCAATGCTCCACGCGACAGGTAGTCGGCATTTTGCTCGAGCACCTTTTCCTGCGTGGACTTGACCTCGGCGAGCGGCGCCTTGACGGCGACGATGAGCGACTTGGCGCGGCTGAGCACGTCGGCCTCGTCGGCGGCGATGAGCGAATCGATGGCGCGAACCATCTGACGGCGGGCGTCCTGGCGCTCGGCGCTCTTGAGGAACTCGATGCCACGCGCGGGGCTTCCCGCTACTGCGACGGCCAT
>CALHJX010000361.1:0-2532 GCA_938033385.1 uncultured Collinsella sp.
TGGCGGGACCTTTGGTGCTAGTGGCGTGGTGGATGCCTCCGGTGCGGTGGCGCCGCATGTGGTGGTTGAGCCCGATGTCGCCACGCCTCCGGCGGGGGAGACCGACAGGCGCGACGTGCCTGGCGATAGCGCGGACAAATCTCCCGCCCATGCTAATCACGCTGCCGGAGAGCCCACCACAGGGCCCACAGCAAATCCTGCGCTGAAACCAGCGGCCACGACAACCAAGTCAACAACGACAGTAACCAAGACCACAGTGTCCACGCCGTCCAAGTCCAAGTCCGCCACCGCGACCACTGTGGTACTCCCCAAGACCGGCGACAACTGCTGGATTACAGCATCAATGACGCTTTTCCTTCTTGGCATAACGCTCCTAGGCGTCGCGAATCACTGCTATAACGTCTAATAAGTATTTTGCTGACAACGATTTGAATCTGAGCTTCGGCTGACTCTTAAAGCCAGCGCAAACGGTTAGCATCTGCTAAACCATTTTTGCTCTCGGTCTTTTGAGAAAGTACGCACGACGAATTCATGTCCGCGCGTTATGAAAAAATTTGTCGTGTAGATTAGAAGAGAAATCATCGAGGCCCAACTCGACATATCTTTAAATTGGGTACATAATCAGCCCGCTTAAGGTCTATAGGATAAGTTTTGCCAACTGAGGGGAGAGTGAAAATGGAAGCGCTGAACGTTGCGAATTACATCATTGATAACTGGAGTGACAAGTTCGAGATTACGAATCTCAAGCTGAATAAGCTCGTCTATTATTCGCAAGTCGAATCGTTGCGCAAATACAATCGTCCGCTTTTCGATGACATCGTTGAGGCTTGGCAGTACGGTCCAGTTGAACCTGTGGTCTATCATACGTTCTCCTCGTATGGCCGAAACTGCATCACCAACTCGAGTGACTTAGCGATACTTGACGGGACTTCTAAAAAACTCATTGATTCCGTGATGGATAAGCTTGGGATGCTCACTGCGTTTGATTTGGTCACCTTGTCGCATAAGCCAGATGGGGCATGGGCGAGCGTATATTCGCCGAACAGGGATAACCCCATCACTCCGGAGGCAATTCTTGCGTCTAATGATGGTTTAGACATTAACGACGTCGTAACAATCGATCAGGCCGTGCAATCAACAATTGCAGCCATGCCCAATGCGCTGAGACTGCTGGAGAACTCCTAATGTCTCTCATAATGGGGCAATCGGCCCCTATCGATCCCCTTGTATTTGATGATGAGGAAGCGATAGGGGCTCTTGCCTCTTCTGTAATGTATGCGCACGAACGCTTGCTTGCATCTGGAAAATGCTACACAACCTGTATGACGGGCGATAGAGCCGCCCTAATTCATGGTCGAATTGAATCTGTTCTATCAAACGCATTTTGCACTATCTTTGGGCAGTCCCCGATTGATAGGTTTTCGGACATCTTCGACCAGGCAAGCTATATTGCGGAACACATGGCAAAGGACCACATCTTTGAGGATGGAAACAAGAGGACTAGCCTAGTTATTGCCTTTGTCATTATTAGCTTGAGAAACGTATTGGTGGACTTTTCCGATAACCCAACTCCTGAAGATAACCCCTACTATGAATGGATTCAGGACCTGGTCTCCGGGAAACGCACGCGCGAAGAGCTCGCAAGCGAGTTGCGAAGGAACAGCAAGCCTATGAGGCCTTAGAATTATCTTGCGCTTGAGTTTTGGTTCCGTATATCGCTGCCGATACGCCAACTTTTTCGGAAGTGCGGGGAAAACAGAATCCGTCGACCACAACCCGCTATTTACCAACAAAACCGCAGTTCGCAAAAGTACAAAACTGGGGTCCGATTGGTAGATCTTCATTTTTCCCCGCACTTGCGAAATTGCCTTCCAATAGGGACTAATCAACGTGCGTCGATTGTCTCCCATCAGTCAGTTGGCGAAATATGCCTGAGATTACGCATATCGATGCGACATTTGTCGTCTTTCGCGTGCCGCGTCGCTACGAGAACCCACGGGCGCTGACCTGGCCTACAACAACGCGCGACTTATCTGCCGTCCCGAGACCTCGTGGATTAAACGATAAAGGGTGGTTAAGCTGCGGTTTTGTTGGTTGACTGGGTTGAAACAGTGCGGTTTGCTCTCACGAATTTAAAATCGGGGGCAAAAAGTTCTTGGAAAACCTCGCGCAGCTATGTTAGTATCTCTTTTGCCGAAAGGCGACGGGCGATTGGCTCAGGGGTAGAGCATATCCTTCACACGGATGGGGTCACAAGTTCGAATCTTGTATCGCCCACCATCTAAAGCACAGGTCAGAGGTGTTAAGCCTCTGACTTTTTTCTTTTTGACACCAAGCTTGACACCAAAATCGAATCGAAAAATTTAAACGCGTTTCTAGCTGATCTCTCCTGTGCTGACGTCATCGCGCGTTTTGCATAAAGCTCATGCGCTCTTTCATTGAATTTGCCATGGGATTCACGCACAAATGTGGAGATAGTGTTAGCGCCGGGCGATTTTAGCCGCTAATAGTCAAACTATTTTGACCAATCCC
>CALHJX010000362.1:0-11338 GCA_938033385.1 uncultured Collinsella sp.
CGTTACGGCGGGCCCCCTGCCCGTGCGTGCCGCGCTCGGCGCGGAAGTGATGCTTAAAGCGGTAATCGATCAGCGAAGACAGCTGAGCATCGGCCTGGATGACGACATTGCCGCCACGACCGCCGTCGCCGCCATCGGGGCCGCCCTTGGGGACAAATGCCTCGCGCCTAAACGACATGCATCCGGCTCCGCCGTCGCCGCCGCACACGTTAATGCGGCTGATATCGGTGAACTGTGACAACAGAATCGCCTCCTACAAAAAAGAGGGAGACCCTTGAATCCTAAAACTCAAGTGCCTCCCACATATGTGCTCTATGAAGGGTGAATTACGCGTTCGCGAGCGGGCGTACGCTGACCCTGTGCTTGATACCCTTGTGGAACTCAACGGTACCGTCGACCAGCGCGAACAGCGTGTCGTCCTTACCACGGCCAACGTTCTCACCCGGGTGGATGTGCGTGCCGTGCTGACGGACGAGAATCGTGCCCGTGGTTACCGTCTGGCCGGCATAGCGCTTCGTGCCAAGGCGCTGACCGCGGGAGTCACGGCCATTACGGGAGGAACCGAGTCCTTTTTTGTGTGCCATTGTGTATACCTACTCTTTCGTTACGAGTGTAATCTACTCGGCGACGGGAGCCTCGGCAACAGCCTCAGCCTCTGCCTTGACAGCCTTCTTGGCGCGGGAGGTAGCCTGAACCTTCACGATCTTCAGCTTGGTGAGCTGCTGACGGTGACCCTTCAGACGACGATAGCGCTTGCGCTTGTGGAACTTGAAGACCAGCTGCTTCTCGCCCTTGAACTGCTCAACGATCTGAGCGGTAACCTTGGCCTTGGCCAGCTTGTCGGGATCGGTGACGATCTTCTTACCATCGTTGAGGAAGATAACCGGCAGGGTGACCTTGTCGCCCTCATTGCCCTCGATCTTCTCGACGGTGATGACATCGTCGGTGGCGACCTTGTACTGCTTGCCGCCCGTGTTAACGATTGCGTACATGTTTACTTGCCCTTCATGCATCAGTTAGTGCAACAGCCGAATATAGTAGCAGGCGAAAAAACCCCCGTCAACGAGTATGTGGAGCAAATCCACAAGTTCGCACAGGTATGGGGCTGACGAGTCGGCCCTCGTCGTCCTCGCATGCTTGATTCTGACGCTCGACATCGTAGGAGCAGATGGTCACGAGGTCTTGCATACCGGTGGAAACAATAGGTGCATCCACGCCCGGGGTCAAGCCCTGCAACAAAACATCAGCCGCAGAAAGCAAAATTTCCGGACGCATGGAGCCCTCGTTGTCGGCATGGGTGTCGAGCATGAGCACCAAATGGTCCGGGCGCTCCCCCGCCGTGAGCTCATAGCCCACGAGCGTGTGATCCAAATCCAAGCGCTTGCTCTTTTTTCCGCGCGCGTAGTCGATGCCATGGCCCGCGCGCAGCGTGTCGATCGCACGATGCACCTCGTCGGCGCTTACGGGCGCCTCGGGGTCCAGATGCAGGTCGATGCGATACGACAGGCGCGTGAGCTGCGCCGTCAACGCCGGCGTGCGCACGTCGATGTACGCCGCCTCGATGGGCGCCAGATCGGCCGGAGACGCCGCAGCCAGGCGCCCAAACGCCTCGTCGAGCGCCACGAACTCGGTCATAAACAGGTCATACCACTCACATGTCGACGACGTACCCACCGGTAGCGCCGAAGAGAAGCCCACGCGCATGTGCGGAGAGAAGCCCTGCGTGACGGCATAGGGAAGTCCCGCACGGCGCACGATGCGCTCAATGGTATGGATCACTTCGAGATGGCCCAGGTACTTAAGGCGATCGCGCTTGCCATAGCGAACACGAAGCCTAAAGAGCGAGGGGTTGTCGGTCAGGCGCTCACTCATGCGCGATCACCCATCAATACATTCTTGGCGTGGAGCGTGGGGCAGATCCCGCAGCCGGTGCACGACGTGCGGGTGCAGTCGGGAGTCGTGACGCCCTCGAGCGAGCGACGGTACTCGCGCTCGAGAAAGCCGCGTGTGCAGCCGGGGCTCACGTGCTCCCACGGCAGGCGCCAGTCCAACTCGTAGGGCAGGTGCACGAGCTCATTGAGGTCGATGCCGTTTTTGGCAGCAGCCTCCTTCCAGTTATCGAGCGAGAAATGCTCTACCCAGGCGTCAAAGCGAGAGCCCGAGCGCCAAGCGTCGATGATGACGGGCGTCATGTCACGACCGGCGCGGGACAGTGCGGCCTCGATGAGCGAGGTCTCGGCATCGTGGTAATGAACGCGGACGGCACGGTTGCGAACGCTCGTGATAAGCAGCTTCTGGCGACGCTTGACGTCGTCGTAGTCGAGCTGCGGGCACCACTGGAACGGCGTGGCAGCCTTGGGGATAAAGACCGAAACCGAGATGGACACCGAGATCGAGCCGCGACGAGCCTTGGGCACCACGGAACGACCGAGCTCCAGCACGTGATCGGCCAGATTGGCGATGGCCACGATGTCCTCGTCGCGCTCGCCGGGAAGGCCCATCATAAAGTAGAGCTTCATGCGGTTCCAGCCGGCCTCGAAGGCCGCCTTGGCCGCACGGTCCAGGTCCTCCTCGGTCACGTTTTTGTTAATGATGTCGCGCATGCGCTGGCTGCCGGCCTCGGGCGCGAACGTCAGGCCGCCCTTCTTTTCGCCGGCAACCGACTCGGCCATATCCACGCCAAACGAATCCAGGCGCTGCGACGGAATAGACACGCGAATACCCGTATCCTCCAGGCGACGGTTGAGCCTGCCGAGCACGTCGCGAATGCAGGAGTGGTCGGTCGTGGAGAGCGAGGTCAGCGACACCTCGTCATAGCCAGTCTTTTCCAGACCCTGAATCACCGACGAGACGATCTGGTCGGCCGAGCGCTCGCGCACTGGGCGATACGTCATGCCGGCCTGACAAAAACGACAGCCGCGGGCGCAGCCGCGCAGGATCTCGATAGACAGGCGGTCGTGAACCAGCTGCGCATAGGGCACGCACGACTGCGACAGCGGATTCGTGGCGCCGAAATCCTCAACGACGCGCTTGTAGACCACGGTCGGCGCATCCTTGCCTTCACGCGGCACGGTGTAGCCATGCGGCGAGCAGGGCTCGTCGTGACGAACCTCATAGAGCGACGGCACGTAGTTGCCGGCAATGGATGCAAGCTGCTCGACAATCTGCGCGCGCGGGACTCCTTCATCACGCAGGCGGCGATGCAGCTGGCAGGTCTCGAGCAGCGATTCCTCGCCCTCACCGATGAGGATGGCATCGAAGAAGGCCGCGTACGGCTCGGGGTTGTACACCGAGGGACCGCCGGCGATGATGATTGGGTCGTCTTCACCTCGGTCGGCCGCTAACAGCGGAATGCCAGCGAGGTCCAAAGCCTCGAGGAAGTTCGTCACCGCCATCTCGTGCGGCACATGCAGACCGACGATATCAAACGAAGCGACCGGCGCTGCACCCTCGAGCGATAGCAGCGGAATACCCGCCTCGCGCATGGCGTCGCCCATATCGGGCCACGGCACATAGCCGCGCTCGCAGGAGATGCCCTCGGCCTGGTTAAGGATGTTGTAGAGGATGGCGATGCCCTGGTTGGGCAGACCGACCTCGTACACATCCGGATAGATCAGGCAGCAACGGTAGTCGGCATCGGCCTTGGAAAGCGTGCCCCACTCGTGATCGATATAGCGGCTCGGCTTCTCGACCTTGGCGAGCAACGGCTCAATTAAATGAAAACAGTCTTGGTATGCAACGCGCAACGGAAAACCCCTAAGCAGCGAGATCGGATGCGTCTTGGTAGGACGCCATAGGACGGGTAGCGCCCGCGACCGTGGTCACCAGATCGCGAACGCGGGAGAACGTGGCAGTGACCACCTCGTTGGCACGGCTGTAGTCGACATCGCGCTCGTAGAGCGAAACAAGCGCACGGCCCATGCCGTAGGTGCCCGCGGCAGCAGTGAGCGCCTTGACGGCAAACCCAATATGCGGCGTCTGTTTGACGAGCGCGCGGGTGACCGCGCGGATCACAAGACCGCCGGCAAGCACGCCCGCGACCTCGTAGCCGCGCTCGGGCTTAATACCGCGTCCAAAGACGGCAGCGAGCTCAAAGAGCATGCCCACCTGCGCCAGCGCCATAACGGGATAATCGGCGCCCGGCAAAAACACCAGCGCACCGGTCGCCATATTGGTGAGCGCGCACGAGGTGATGATACGATTGGCCGCCGCGATGCGCATGAAGGCAAAGTTCGCCGCAAAAGCCGTTTCCTTGTCGGTGCGATCGAGAATCCAGCGGGCAAGCGTCTCGAGCAGATACGTCTTATCGGTTGCCGCTACCACGCCGAGCATGGGCGTGGACTCCTCGATAAACGGCACCTCCACAGCAGACTCGGCAAGCACGCACACGGGCGCGCCGGCGATCACGAGCTCCTGCACGGCACTCTCCAAGCGGTCGGAACCACACGAGAGCACCAGCACCACATCGGTATCGGTCTTTGGAGCAATTCGCTCCTCCCCCAGACGCTCGACGCGCACAATACCCGAGGTCGTCTGCGGCACAAAGGCGTCACGCACCGTCTCGGCAAGAAAGCGCGAGGCGGACGAATCCAGATAGACCGAGACGCGCACCGGCGTATCGGAATCCTTCTTAACGGACGCGCCCATCTTAAAAGCGCGGGTCAGCTTATCTACGGGAATTTTCATAGCAAACCCCTCCAGCGGTTACGCGGCGCCCGAACGATGCCGCCATATGGATTGTACGATACCCACCGTCAGCAGCTGAATCATCATCGAAGACGAACCGAAGCTAATAAACGGTAGCGGAATACCGGTAATCGGCATCATGCCGATGCACATGCCGATGTTTTCGAAGGTCTGGAACGCCCACATGCCGACGATACCTACGCATGATAAGCGTAGGAACAGAGACTCGCACTTAAAAGCAACGCGGATCGTCGAGAAGATGAGCAGTACGTACAAGCACAGCAGCAAAAAGGAGCCGCAAAAGCCAAAGGTCTCGGACAGAAAGGCGAAGACGAAGTCGGTGTGGAACTCAGGCAGAAAGCCGCCGGCCGACTGCGTCGCATGCCCCAGGCCCTTACCAAAGAAGCCGCCCGAGCCAACGGCGATAAGCGACTGCTGCAGGTTGTAGGCATCGTCCGAATCGGCATTATCGGGGTCGATAAAGACCGTCAGACGGTTCATCTGATACTGCTTGATGAGCACATCGTGGCCGAGCAACGAATCAAAGACCGAATCGAGCGCCAGAACGAGGGCCACCAGGCCCACGAGCAGGGCCAAGGTCGACAGCACCCATTCGCGGCGTGCACCGCTCATACAAATGACGATGGCGCCCGAAACCAGCACGACCAGGCCCGAGCCCAGGTCGCCCATGGCAACGACGGCCAAAAACGGAATGGACAGCATGCCGCAGAGCTTGACGTAGTCACGAACGGTATCGATGCGACCGTTATACTGCGAGCCAAGCGTAGCAATAAAGAAGATGGTGATGAGCTTGGCAAGCTCAACCGGCTGGAATGTCAAGCCGATACCGGGAATCTTGATCCAGCCCGTCATGCCCAGACCGCCTGTATAGGACAGACCCGGAATCTTGGGCGAGAGGATCACGATCAGGTCGATGACGAGCAACGCCGTCGAGAAATTGGAAATACCGCGCAGGTCGGTACGCCAGACCAGCACCGCCAGCACCGTACCGATTCCAATTCCCAGCAGATGGCGTGAGAACGAAGCATCGGCCTTAAACTGCGAAGCCGACCAGATAATGATGGCACCGTAGGCGACGAGGGCCACAGTAGCCACGAGCACACCGATATGCACCTTTTGGCGAAACGTGCCGCGCGAGGCCGAAAGTTGCTTGTTGACACGGTCCAGGCTGCTGCGAGAGCCGGTCTTGGTTGAACGGAACAGATCCGCCGGAGAAAAATCCATCGCAACCTCCTATCGAACCGAAGAATCGCCCGAGGCCGAAGAGGTATCGGGCTCGTCATAAATCACGCCGAGCACGTCGCGCACGACATGCATCGCGGTATCTGAGCCACCGCCGCCCTGCTCCAGGACAGTAGCGATGACATACTTGGGGTCATCGGCCGGTGCATAGGCGCAGAACCAAGCGTATTCGTCCTCGCCGCTTTTCTCGCCCGTGCCCGACTTACCGTATACCTGCGGCGTCAGGGTGCCAAAGTGCGCCGCCAGGGACGTCGATGCCGTGTAAATCACGTCGTGCATGCCGTTGCGAACTAGAGCCAAATCCGAATCGCTGTTGATCTTGGCCTCCAGGCGCTTCTTCTTGCCCTTGCCGTTGTACTTATAGGCATCGCCGTCGCCATCGCGCGACACGGCAGACAAAAACACGTGAGGCACGTACTGTTTGCCGCCGTTGGCAAGACCCATATAGGCGCACGCCATCTGCAGGGGCGTCACCAGGATGTCACCCTGACCGATAGCAATGTTGGTCATATCGCCGGCATTCCACTTGCGGTCCTCGGCAGAGGCGTCGGTGAAGTACGACTCTTTCCACTCGGCATCGGGAATACGGCCCGCGCCCTCACTCGGCAGATCGATACCGCAGGTCTTGCCTAGACCCCAGCGACGAAAGACCTCCTGCAGGCCCTCGGGATGTTGCTCGTCATAAAAGAACGCCTTGCCCATGTCGTAGAAGACAGGGTCGCACGAGTTGGCGATACCCGACTGCAGCGTCATGGTGCCGTGGCCGGAATGCAACCAGCAGTACTTGCCCCACGACTTGCCCAGACCCGTCCAATAGCCCGTGCAGTTGGTCGTCTGCCCCGACGTGTAGGTTCCAAACTCAAGACCGGCCAGTGCCGAGAGCGGCTTGATGGTCGAGCCCGACATGTACTTTCCGCTAATGGCGCGGTTGAGCAGCGGGTGCGAACCCTTGTCATCATTGAGCTCGGTCCACACGTCATTTGAGACGCCGCCGATAAAGACGGACGGATCGAACTTGGGCTGGCTCGCCATGCCCAGGATCTCGCCATTGTTGGGATCGAGACACACCACAGCGCCGTTGCCGGCATTGCTGTAGCCAGTGGTCTTGGCAAGCTCGATAGCGCTCGCCAGCGCCGTCTCGCAGGCCTGCTGGATCTTAAGGTCGAGCGTGAGCTTAATGTCGGAGCCGGCCTTCGCAGGCACGGCACCGGCCTGACCGGTCACATTGCCCGAGGCATCGACCTTGACGGTCTGCTCGCCACGAATACCCTGCAGCAGGTTTTCGTAGTAGCTCTCAACGCCCGCCTGGCCCACGATATCGCCCGACTGGTACGTAATCTTGCCAGCAGAAGCATCATCATCGCCAGAGGTTTTCTTATTCTGGGCCTCGAGCTGCTCGGAGGTAATGGTGCCGGTATAGCCCAAGATATGGCATGCCGTCTCGCCATATGGATACTGGCGCTCGGTACGCTCGGCAATCTTGACGCCCGGGAACTCGCCGGCGTGTTCTTTGATATAGGCAACCGTGGAGCGACGGACGTCCGTCGCGATGGTATGCAGGCTCTGAGCGCCCTCTGTATTGTCCTGAATATTGCGAAGGACCGCCACGTAAGGCATTCCAAGCACGTTGGCAAGATGGCGAACCAGAACCTCATCCTCGGCAAGGTCGCGGTAGGCCACGACAGCAAGTGAGGGACGGTTCTGGACAAGCGCCACGCCATTGCGGTCGAGGATGCGGCCGCGTACAGCGGGAGTGGTAACGGTGCGAGTCTGATTGCTATTAGCCTGCTTCTCGTAATAGTCCGACGAGACCATCTGCATGCCCCACAGCTTGACGGCGAGCGCCGCAAACATCGCGCCCACACCCGTGGTGAGGATGGAAAAGCGGCCCTTAAAGGCGGTCGCCGCGGTATTGCCCTCGCCCTCGGTGGCGCGTGGGGCCGTTCCATGCTGCGTATCGTAGGTAAAACGGGAATCGCCACGACGCATGATGACCAGCGCGACCACGATGGCCACAACCAGCACGATACCAGCGATAATAACCGTCAACTGGGAAGACATCTACGGGCCTCCCCTATTTGAGCTTGCGGGTCTTGGGCTTAAAGCGCATACCCGTCTGGCGTCCGCCACGTGCGGAGAATCCATAGCCGGACTGCGGCACGACGCCGGACATCAAAAACGGAATGGCAACCAGACCCGTCAGGATCGAGGACGGCAGCGCATGGCCGAAGATCGCCACGACAAAGCTCGTCTCCAAACCCATAAACAGCAAGATGATGCTGTAGATCACATTAATGACGAGCGCGAAGGCGCCCACAGTGACGCCGCGCGCACTTGGGGTACCGCCCGTCTGACCGACGGCGCTGTGCACCAGGGCAAAAGAACCCACGGTCAGCAGGAGCGACATAATGCCCACCGGCACGGCAGCGGACAGGTCATAAAACAAGCCGCTGCAAAAACCGCACACGACGGCACGGGTCGGGTCGCCCGAGAGCACACTCAGGCACACCAAGATAATCATGAAGTTGACGCGACCACCCGCAATGGAGATCTGCGGTGCCAGGCCTGCCTGCAGCAGCACGCACACGATGGCGGCGATCACAAACGTGCGGGAGCTCATCCCCTGCTCGTGTAGATCCATGGACATGCCCCCTATTCGCTCGAGCCGGAATCGGTCGTCTCGGACGTGTCGGAACTGTCATCCGAGCTCTCGTCCTTCGTCTTGGTCGCAGCATCGCGCGACGTTCCCTGCGGCGTGCTGTTGGCCGTGCTCACGTCCTCATCCGAGGCCGACTGTTCGTCGGTCAGCGAGGTGATGACCAGCACTTCCTCGTTGTTCTCGGCCGTGGTCTGAGCGCGCACCACAATGGTGTAGTACACGTCGTTTGCCGATTTCTCAACCGACGAGACGGTGCCAAGCGGAAGGCCCTTGGGGAACACGCCACCGATGCCAGAGGTCACGATGATGTCGCCAACCTTAACATCAGAGTCGACGCTCACGTACTCAAGACGCAGCGTGCCGTCAGCCTGACCCTGCAGCATGCCCTGGGCGCGCGTGTCCTGCACCATGGCGGACACGCCCGAGTTCTCGTCGCTAATCAAGCGCACGGTCGACGTTTTGGCCGATACCTCGATAATCTGGCCGATAACACCGGCAGAACTCGTCACGGGCATGTTGATGGTAAGGCCGTCGGCAGAGCCCTTGTCGATGGTAACGGTCGAGGTCCAGGCATCGCCAGAGGCACCAACGATACGAGCAGCGGTCGATTTGAGGTTATAGGTCGACTGCAGGCCGACCAGCCCCTCCAGACGCTCGGCGGTCTTTTGAGCCTCGGAGAGCTCAGCAACCTTAGAGGTCAGTTCCTCGTTTTGCTTCTTAAGCTCGTCAAGCGTGTCCTGCGACGCCGTAAGGTTAGAGAACACGTTGCCGATCGCATTGAAGGGAGCCGCCACGGCCGAGCCCACAAAGCGCACCGGCGAGGTAATCGTCGTTACGCCCGAACGCACGGCATGAATCGGCCCTGCCTCGCCCTCGCGGATGTAAAACGTGAGCAGCAACACCGAAATCAGGCTGAAAACAATCAACGGGCGCATACCCGTTGATTGTCGCTTGGTATTCAGATTTGTGGAGAAACCCGAAGATCGTGCCAAATGGAATCCACCTTTTGGAAATTAAGCATTGGTCTGGACGAAGCCGCCATCAAACGCATTGGCCTCGAGCACGCGGGCACAGCCGTTAACGACGTTATCGAGCGCCGTGGGGCTGACGTTGACCGAAACACCGGTCTCATCGCGCAGGCGCACGTCGAGACCGCGCAGCAGCGCGCCGCCACCAGTCAGCAAAATGCCGTAGTACATAAGGTCCGAGGCAAGATCGGGAGGCGTAGCGTCGAGTGCGTCCTTGACGGCCTTGGCCATCTCGTCGAGCGGCTTGTTGAGCGCGCGACGAATCTCCTCGCTCTCGATGCGCACGGTCTTGGGCAGACCGGTGATCACGTCGCGGCCGTTGACCTCGACGTCGAGCTCGTCCTTGAGCGGCACGGCGGAACCGACCTTGATCTTGATGTCCTCTGCCGTACGCTCGCCGATGGCCAGGTTGTAGGCATCGCGAACGTGCGTGAGGATGGCCTGATCGAACTCGTCACCGGCAATACGGATGGACTGCGAGACGACGATGCCGCCCATAGCGATAACGGCGACCTCGGTAGTACCGCCACCGATGTCGATGACCATGGAGCCGGTGGGCTCCTCGACGGGCAGGTCGGCGCCGATAGCGGCAGCCATGGGCTCCTCGATCAGGTAGGCCTGGCGAGCACCGGCCTGGATCGTGGCCTCAAAGACAGCACGCTTCTCGACCGACGTGACACCGGAGGGAACGCAGACGACAACGCGCGGACGCGGGGTCCACGGATAGCGCTTCTCGGAAGCCTTGTCGATAAAGTAGCGAAGCATGGCCTCGGTAACATCGAAGTCGGCGATGACGCCGTCCTTCAGGGGACGAACGGCCACGATGTTGCCGGGCGTACGGCCGAGCATGCGCTTTGCCTCGATACCGACCGCCAGGATGCGCTCGTCGTTCTTGTCGATGGCGACAACAGAGGGCTCGCGAATGACAATGCCCTTGCCGCGCACGGAGACAAGCGTATTTGCGGTGCCGAGGTCGATGGCAAGATCGCCCGCATAGCTACCGAAGAACATATCCATCAAAGAAAACAACGCAACTCCTGATGTGTTGGATGATTGCTGGAAAACTACTAGCTCATGATACTAGCGCAAGCCCGGCACCTCACTTGCGGTGAAGCGCCGGGCAAAGCTAAATCCCATAAGGTCACTACTGGTTGTCAGCAGCCGAGAAATCCATATCGAGCGAGGAAACGGCCCAGCCGATATGATTGTCGGAGCGCACGAATTTGACGGTGTACTCCTGCTCGCCGCCCTTGGACAGCGAAGCCTTGACCTTGGCAGTCGTCTCGGTCATGGACTGATCCATGCCCTCGACGGACACGGTGGCGCCCTGCGGAATCGAGGAGATGATCATCGACTTGGCGTCCTCGGACAGGCTCGAGGCCAGGCAAGACTCGGCCTTTGCGGTGTCACCGTCGCCGGCAGCCTGGAACAGATCGGTGATAACCGACTCCTGCGAGGGGAAGCCAAAGCCGCGCGTGTAGGCAAAGCCCAGACCGCCCGCAGCAATCAAAATGAGCAGAAGCAGCACGATGAAGACTTTGAGACCCGTGTGGCGATGGCGACGACGGACCTTGGCCTGCTTACGATCCTGACGGTCCTGCTGGACCATCTCGGACTCTGACAGTGTAAAGAAGCCGGTGTCCGAGGGATCGGGCATAAACTGACCGGTCGCGCCCGTAGGATCGAGCGGATCGACGGCAGG
>CALHJX010000363.1:0-2170 GCA_938033385.1 uncultured Collinsella sp.
TTTCCTAAGGACACATCCCGCAGCCGCAACGCGGCGAGGACGTGCCCGTGGAAACCCCGCAGGCCCCGCGGCCGGTGGGAGCAACGCTACTTCACGACCAAGATGTCGCAGTCGGTATTGCGCAGCAGGAACGTCGAAATCGAACCCAGGAGCGCATACTTGATCGAGGACAGGCCGCGTGCGCCGCAGAGCACCAGGTCGGGCTTAACCACGTCGAGCATCTCGTCCTTGAGCGTCTCGCGAATACGGCCGGCGCGAATCATGACCTCGACCTCGGGAATGTCGGGATTGGCCTTGGCCTCCTCGAGCTGCTTGGCGATGGAGTTCTTAAATGCCTCCTCTAGGCCGTTGACCAGGTCGACCGGATAGGAGCCGGCGCTCTCGAGTGCCGTGGAATCGATAACGTGGCCGATAATCAGCTTGGCGCCGTTGTTCGCGGCGACCTTGATGGCGCGTGCGAGCACAAAATCCTGCTGCTCAGTACCGTCGAGTGAAACAAATACCTTGGTGTAGCCCTCGTTCATGGTTTCCTCCTTGGTCTATCGCACGGGCGCGGGGCTCGTGCATCGGGCGGGCGCGGATGCGTGGCCGCCGGACACTTTATCTTGTTGCAGTTATACCCAAGGATTTGGGTTTGACCGCTCGCAATTCTGTGAACGGGCGAGTTTTTTGGTAAGGGTAGGCGCAGGCGCGCCGCCAACGGTTGATAATGGGACATCGCCCGCACCGTCCGCAGAACAATATCGGCGGGTGTCTAACGAGGGGGTCCCTTTGGATATCATCGAGCTTCTAAAATCTGCCTTCATGGGCCTGGTCGAGGGCATCACCGAATGGCTGCCTGTTTCGTCGACCGGTCACATGATCTTGGTGGACGAGTTCGTCAAGATGAACGTGAGCGAGACGTTCTGGAATATGTTCCTGGTCGTGATTCAGCTCGGCGCCATTTTGGCCGTCTGCGTGCTGTTCTTCCATGAGCTCAACCCGTTCTCGCCCAGCAAAGGCAAGGAGGGTCGTCGCGACACCTGGGTGCTGTGGGGCAAGATTGTGCTTGGCTGCATTCCCGCCGCGGCGATCGGTCTGCCGCTTAACGACTGGATGGAGGAGCATTTCTATAATGCTCCCGTCGTGGCGCTGGCGCTCATTGTGTACGGCGTGCTGTTTATCGTGATCGAGAACTGGCGCGCGAACAAGCGCGAGGAAATGGCCGTTGCCGGTTCGTTTGGTTCGCGTGCCGTGGTGTCGGGTGGACGTCCCGCCGGTGCGCACTTTGCGGCGCCCGCCGCGGCTACCGCTGAGGATGAGGACGATGACGAGGATCTGGACTTTGGTTCCATCACCACGCTCGAGGATCTAAGCTGGAAGACTGCGCTGGGTATCGGCTGCTTCCAGGTGCTTTCGCTGATTCCGGGCACGTCGCGCTCCGGCTCCACCATCATCGGTGGCTTGCTTTTGGGCTGCACGCGTTCGGTGGCGTCCAAGTTTACGTTCTTCCTGGCCATCCCTGTCATGTTTGGCGCGAGTGCACTCAAGCTGGTTAAGTACTTCATCAAGGGCGGCACGTTCGGTGCCAACGAGGTCGCTATCCTGGGCGTGGGCTGCGTTGTGGCCTTTGTGGTTTCGCTCATCGCCATCAAGTGGCTCATGGGCTTCGTCCGCCGCCACGACTTTAAGTGCTTCGGTGTTTACCGCATCATCCTGGGCATCGTGGTGCTCGCATACTTCTTCGTTCTGGAGCCGATGCTCGGCCTCTAACTTAGTCGACGCTGCGCGGCGGCCAGGGCGACAACTTGTCATTCAAAGAGGGCGGCATGACCAAAAGGTCTATGCCGCCCCCTTTTCATGCCAATTTGTTCGACCTGACCATCGCTCGCTGCTGCTGCCATGACATCGTCGGTTTCGTGATTGTCAATAGATTGGTGCAGATTAACCTGACCTCATTACACCAAATCGGCCGGGGCGGGCCTGACGGTGGCGCACGGAGTCGTGGTGTGATTTGCGTCGGTGTCCGCGCGGCTCGGTATACTGGTACGGCTCAAACTATGGCGCTGCCCGCAGGCGCGCCGCCCGTCAGATGAGGAGTCGCCCATGACCCAGCCCTTGCCCTGGGAAAAGAACACCGCGGTACCCGTGCCGCCCGCGCCGGAACCCGTGCCGCTCGATGCGTACACCG
>CALHJX010000364.1:0-1816 GCA_938033385.1 uncultured Collinsella sp.
GAGAACGCCTCGGGTTCCATCCGCGGCGCCGGCGTGAGTCTGCAGCCTATGATGCTCACCATCTTTGGCACCGTCGTACTCAGAGTGATTTGGGTGTTTGCGATCATGCCCTTCGATCCGTCGCTCGAGCATCTACTGCTGGTCTACCCCGTAACCTGGCTCATCACCGCAACCATGTTCACCATCTACCACCACAGCGGCAACTGGCTAGGTCGCGCCACCGCCTAGCTCATCCGTCGGGTTCCCCTGATAAGTTGCGGTGAAATAGTTCCTGAAAAGCCCTTGCGGACCGTCAAACAAGTTCTATTCCACCGCAACTTCCTTATGAGCTGTAGGTGTTGGCGGAAAACGAATCAATTAGTATTCGATGCCTTGGCGGGCTAGGAGTCCTTCGTCGAAGTAGTGTTTGATGGGGCGCATTTCGGTGACAAGGTCGGCGAGGTTCGCGAGGGGCAGCAAGCCCCGGCCGGTGAGCATGAGCTCCGTGGTGGCGGGCTTTATCGCGATCAGCGCTTCGACATCCTCGCGCGTCACGAAGCCGCGGCGCATGGCCTCGCCGAGTTCATCCAAAATCAGAACGTCGACCTGTGATATCTGCTCGCATGCGAGCTCCATGATCTGCGCGGCGCAAGCCTCGGGTGTGTCGCGGTCGGCTTGTACGATGCGTAGCCCTAAACGAGGTGCTGCATCATGTTCGGCGCAGTGCAGTTTCTTGGCAAACTGCAGCATAAACACGTCGAGTCCGTAGCCCGTCGCGCGCAAGGCGAGCCCCAAAGCAGCCGTCGTCTTGCCCTTGCCGTCGCCCGTATAGATTTGAACCTTGCCGACTTCCAGTGATGCCATCTCTGTCCTTTCGTGCTCAGCGTCGGTTTATCGCCGTTCGGGTTGGGTATTCTAGAAAGCATTATCAACCCCAGTAGATGGAGTTCAAACAGATGGAGATGGATGACAACAAACGTAGACGGAATATGATCCTCTACGTGCTCATCGCCTTCGTCGTCTACCTCGTGCTCTCGACCGTTCTGTTCCCCAACATCGGTCACACGCAGCAGATTACGAAGACCGATTATTCGACGTTTGTCAAAGCGCTCGATAAGAAGAGTGTCGACAAGGTCGAGTACAACACGGACGATTACACGATTTATTACACCAAGAAGGGCGAGGACGAGAACATCGCCTACAAGACGACCGGTGTTCCGAATGACGCGGGCTTTACCGATCGCGTGCTTGAATCTGGCGCTTCGCTTGAGTCGGTCGTTCCCGATAAGAACTCGGGTTTGATGACCTACTACCTGCTTACGCTCATTCTTCCCATGGCGATTTTCTTCCTGATCGGCTGGTGGCTCAACCGCCGCATGAAGAAGGCCATGGGCGATGACGGTCCGTCGATGAACTTTGGCGGCGGTGGCTTTGGCGGCGGTGGACTGGGTAAGTCCGGCGCGCGCGTGATCGCCTCCAAGGACGTGGGCGTGACCTTTAAGGATGTCGCCGGCCAGGAAGAGGCCAAGGAGTCCCTCAAGGAGGTCGTCGACTTTCTGGAGAAGCCCCAGCGCTACGAGGAGATTGGCGCCAAGCTGCCGCGCGGTGCTCTCCTTGTTGGCCCTCCGGGTACCGGTAAGACCCTGCTAGCCAAGGCTGTTGCCGGCGAGGCTGGTTTTCCGTTCTTTAGCATTTCGGGTTCTGAGTTCGTCGAGATGTTCGTCGGCCGTGGCGCCGCCAAGGTGCGCGACCTGTTTAAGCAGGCCAAGGAAAAGGCCCCGTGCATCGTCTTTATCGACGAGATCGATACGATCGGCAAAAAGCGTGACGGCGGCGG
>CALHJX010000365.1:0-9563 GCA_938033385.1 uncultured Collinsella sp.
CGACGAGGCTTCGGCTCTCGCCTACGTGCGCGAGCAGGGCGCCCCGCTGGTCGTCAAGGCCGACGGCCTTGCCGCGGGCAAGGGCGTTATCGTGGCGACCGAACTTGAGCAGGCCGAGGAAGCCGTACGCGAGTGCTTTGGCGGCACCTTTGGCGATGCCGGCAACACCGTGGTTATCGAGGAGATGCTGACCGGCCCCGAGTGCTCGCTGCTGGCCTTTACCGACGGCAAGACCGTGCGCCCCATGGCCACCTCGCAGGACCACAAGCGCGCGCTCGAGGGCGACAAGGGCCCCAACACCGGCGGCATGGGTGTCTACAGCCCGGTGCCCATCGTGACTGACGAGGAGCACGCCACCATGGTGAAGGTCATGGAGCAGACCGTGGCCGAGCTCGCTGCCGAGGGTATCGACTACCGCGGCTGCCTGTACGGCGGCTTTATGCTCACGCCTGCCGGCCCCAAGGTGCTGGAGTTCAATGCCCGCTTTGGCGACCCCGAGACGCAGGTCGTGCTGCCGCGCCTTAAGAACGACCTGGTCGAGGTCATGCTGGCTTGTGCCAACTGCGAGCTCGACCAGATTGAGCTCGACTGGCGTGACGAGTGGGCCGTGGCCGTTGTCCTGACGAGCGCGGGCTATCCCGGCAGCTACGAGAAGGGCAAGGTCATCACCGGTATCGCCGATGCCGAGGCCATGGAGAACGTGACCGTGTACCACGCGGGCACTGCCGTGGTGGACGGTCAGCTCGTGACCAATGGTGGTCGCGTGCTTGCCGTGACCGCTCTGGGCGACACGTTCGAGAACGCTCGCAACCTTGCTTACGAGGCCTGCGAGAAGATTGATTTTGAGGGCAAGACCCTGCGTCACGACATCGGCCTGCGCGCGCTGCGCGGCCGCGACGCTTGGGATGCCTAAAATCCGAGAGGAATGAGACGGATGGACGAGAAGAACGAAGAGCTCGTGGACGCGCAGATTGTCGAAGAGGACAGCCGCATGTATGGGCACGCCGAGGGCGAGCCTGGTGGCGAGGTCGCTGACGAGCCGGCGCTGGTGCTGGGCGATGACGACCCACACGATGCCGAGCTGCACGAGAAGATTCTTTCGGAGGAGTGCGCCTGGAAGGGCAAGATCCTCGACGTCCACCGTCTTGAGGTTGAGCTGCCCAACGGTCACCGCAGCGCCCGCGATATCGTTCGCCATCCGGGTGCGGCGGCCGTTGTGGCACTGACCGAGAGCGGCAAGATCGTGCTGGTGCGTCAGTACCGCACCGCCATCGACCGCGTGACGGTCGAGATTCCCGCCGGCAAGCTCGATCCAGGCGAGGACCCGCTCGATTGCGCCAAGCGCGAACTGCATGAGGAGACCGGCTTTAGGGCTGGTCGTATTCGCTTTTTGACGTCGATTGTCACGTCCTGCGGTTTTTGCGATGAGATTATCCACATCTACTTGGCTACCAAGCTCGAGTTTGATGCGCCCAACCCCGATGATGACGAGTTTGTCAACGTGGACCTGGTGCCGCTGCACGAGCTGATCGACGCCGTACTCGACGGCAAGATCGAAGACGCTAAGACCGTCGTGGGCGCCTTGGCATGCGATAGCATCGCGCACCGCCTTGGGGGCACGGAGCTCTAGCTTACGCGGTTTTACCAAACCGCGTAACGAGTCGACGCTGCAAACGCCCCTAAGCGGCAATCTGCCTTTCAATCGTCGCTCGCGTACCGAAGTACGCGTCGCTCCTCTTTCAAGGCACCTTGCTCGCTTAGGGACGTTTTCGCTGACGTTGCTAGAACATCGGCGTTATGTTTGTTGGGACGCTTTGTTTTCAGCCCGACCGGCTCAACCGGATTTATCACGCTATTTATTTCTCTTCGAGGACTGCATGTTTAAGAGGTTTCTTTCGTATTACGAGCCCCAGATGGGGCTTTTTGTTGCTGATACTGTTTGTGCTCTGGTGCTTGCCGCCATTGACCTTGCTTTTCCTATTATTCTGCGTAATCTGACCGGTGGGCTATTTACTCAGGGTCAGGCTGCCATTATGCAGGCGCTCGGCATGATCGCGGTGGGCTTGGTGCTGATGTATGCCGTCCGCTGCGCCTGCCGCTACTTTGTGAGCTATTGGGGTCACGTGATGGGCGCGCGCATGGAGTCCAAGATGCGCGAGGACCTGTTCGACCAGTATGAGCGCTTTAGCTTTGCGTACTTCGACCGCAACAGCTCGGGCGACATGATGAGCCGCGTGGTCAACGACCTGTTCGATATCTGCGAGGCGGCGCATCACGTGCCCGAGTGGATCATCATCTGCGGCATCGAGATCATCGGCTCGTTTGTGATCCTCTTTACCATCGCCCCGGTCCTGGCGCTCGCCATGGCCGTGGTGACGGCGGCGTTTGCGGTCATCATGTTTTGGCAGAACATGCGCATGCGCGAGGTATTTAGCGACAACCGCAAAAAAATCAGCGGCATCAATGCGCAGCTGCAGGATTCGCTGGCGGGCATGCGCGTGGTCAAGAGCTTTGCCAATGAGGAGACCGAACGCTTCAAGTTCCGCGCCTCGAACGACCGCTACCTTTCTTCCAAGGAGAACATGTATCACGCCATGGGCGTCTATACCGCGACGTATGGACTGCTCTCGGGTGTGCTCTATGTGATCGTGGTGCTGCTGGGCGGCTGGCTGGTCGCCCAGGGACAGCTGCAGGCGGTCGATATGGCGACCTTTGCACTCTATATTTCGCTGTTCTGCACGCCGCTTGAGACGCTCGTCAATTCGGCCGAAACGTATCAGAAGGCTATCGCCGGCTTTAAGCGTATGGACGAGGTGCTCTCGACCGCGCCGGATATCCAGGACAAGCCGGGCGCTACGGATCTGCAGGTGACTGCCGGCGCCGTGGAGTATCACGACGTGTGCTTTAACTACGAGGATGTTGAGCTGGGCGAGGGCGATGCCGACGAGCGTCCCGTTATCGACCATATGGACCTGTCTATCAAGCCCGGGCAGACCATCGCTTTGGTTGGCCCTTCGGGCGGCGGCAAGTCCACAACCTGTTCGCTGCTGCCGCGCTTTTATGACGTGGCTGCCGGATCCATTAGCATCGACGGCCAGGACGTGCGTGATGTGACGCAGCAGAGCCTGCGTCGTGCCATCGGCCTGGTGCAGCAAGATGTGTACCTGTTCGATGGAACGATCGGCGAGAACATCGCCTACGGCAGGCCGGGCGCTACGGCAGGAGAGATCGCCGAGGCCGCCCGTCGCGCCAACATCGATGCCTTTATCGAGTCGCTTCCACAGGGCTATGACACGGTCGTGGGCGAGCGCGGCAGCCGTCTTTCGGGCGGACAGAAGCAGCGCGTTGCCATCGCGCGCGTGTTTCTCAAGAACCCCAAGATTCTGATTTTGGACGAGGCGACGAGTGCTTTGGATAACGAGAGCGAGGAGGCGGTGCAGGAGTCACTCGAAGAACTGGCGCGCGGCCGCACCACGATTATCATCGCCCACCGTCTTTCGACCATTAAGCATGCCGATGAGATTGCGACCGTTGAGCATGGTCGCGTTGTGGAGCGTGGCACGCACGAGGAGCTTCTCGCCCGTGGCGGCACCTATGCCCGTTACTATCGAATGCAGTTCGAAGGTGCGCGTGCGCACGAGCTCGACTGATTGATATGACAGGAAGTTTATGGCTGACAAGAACCCTTTGACTCCGGAAGAAGTGACGGAGTTATTCTCCGAAATCGATGCATCCGGTGTCTTGGATCCCACGCTTGCCAAAAAGCGCACCGAGCGCATGCGTGAGAAGGAGGCTGCGGCCAAGCGCGGTGACAAAGCGGCGCTAGCGCAGCTGCGCAGCGAGGATCGCGCGAGCCAGGCAAAACATATCGACCCGCTGTCCGAGGACGATCCTTCGGGCTCGCAGGTGAGCCATACCATTACGAAGACCGCGATGGCCGTGGTCATCGGTATTTTGGTGCTGATCGTGGGCATGCAGATTGGCTACGGCGTGATGCGTCGTCTGAACACCGCCAACCTGTCCGAGAGCGTTTCGGTCGATACCGTTTCGACCGCGCTCAAGGGTGGACTTGAATGGGGCAACGGCTTTACGCAGTTCCCACTCGACTTTACCGTCGATGAAGCCGATGAACGCACGGGCACGGTCGAGGTGACGGTGTTGGACACATCGTCTGCCAACGAGCTCGAGCTGCTGTCCAACGGGCAGATTCAGGCCGCGGCGCTTGCGACCAACGCGTTGCTCAACGATAAGATCGACCGCGTGGTGTATAACGTTCACGCCTATATCGACGAGGATAGCAACATTCAGCACGATTCCTTCTTTGGCATGTTCCCCGCGCGCGGCCACCAGAGCGCCATTTTGACGTTCGTGTGGACCAAGAGCTCATCCAACGCCACGAGTATCGACTGGAAGATGCGCATCGTGAGTATGGACGACACCATCGCCGAGCGCATTCAGAAGCAGGTGAACTCGGTGTCGTCGTTGATTGAGGACCCGGTGGTGAGCCAGACCAAGATTGACGAGGAAAAGGCCGAGCGCGATCTGGAGCATCGTCTGCATGGCCGCGAGATTTTCCGCGGCGGCAAGCCCGATCGCACACCGTCCGAACTGCTGGAGCAGGACAAGAAAAAATAAGACGCCATCATCCCGCGTGAGCCACAAGCCCCGCGGGATGATTTTTTTGGGACGGGATTAAAAAACATTATGCATAGAAAGTCATAATTATCATTTCGTAAACATTTCGATGAAATTAACGCCATGAGGCATGCTTGCGGTTACAATACCGCGAGGCCTAACTACACACCTTTAAGCCGGTCCTGTGAGACCGGGAAGGAGAATTATGGCGAACAACCATACCGCGGGCGCTGCCGCCCGCACCTTCGCGCCCAGCGAGCTTTGCCAGCGTATGCTGGCCAAAACCAGCAAGGGCACCTGCGGTCCCTGCATCCTGTATCTTGAGGATGGGACCATTTTTTATGGACGTGCATGCGGCGCCGAGGGCACCGAGACCGGCGAAGTCTGCTTCAACACCTCGCTCGAGGGCTACTTTGAGGTCATGACCGACCCGAGTTATGCCGGCCAAATCGTAACCATGACCTATCCGCAGATCGGCAACTACGGTATCGACGAGACCGACGTCCAGTCGGCCTTCCCCGGCGACGCCGTGCGCCCTGCGAGCGCTCCGGCTATGCGCGGCATGATCGTTCGCGACATGTGCGCCACGCCTTCTAACTGGCGCTCGGCCGTCAGCGTGCCGGAGTACCTGCGCGCTCACGGCATCGTCGCTATCGAGGGTGTCGATACCCGCGCCCTGGTGCGCCATCTGCGCGATAATGGTTCCAAGATGGGCATTATCTCGACCGAGATCTTCGACGTCGACGAGCTTGCCGAGCGTCTGGCCGCAGCGCCCACGCTGGTAGGCGAGAACCTGGTCAAGACCGTAAGTTGCCACGCGCCTCATGAGTTTGTGGCTGCCGACCTGCCTGCCACGCATGACTTTGCGCTTTCGGCTGCCGCTCCTGCCCGTCACAAAGTGGTCGCCTACGACTGCGGTGTGAAGCGCGGCATTCTGGAGGGGCTGGTCCGCGCCGGCTGCGACCTTACCGTCGTGCCGTGGGACACGCCTGCCCAGCAGGTGCTCGACATGAATCCCGACGGCGTCTTTTTGTCCAATGGCCCCGGCGACCCCGACGCCGTGGTGGAGACCTACGAGCAGGTGCAGCAGCTGATCGGCAAGGTGCCGGTCTTTGGTATTTGTCTTGGTCACCAGATGATCAGCCTGGCCTGCGGCGCCCAGATGGAAAAGCTTAAGTTCGGTCACCGCGGTGGCAACCAGCCGGTTATGAACCTGGTAAGCCGCCGTGTGGAGATCACCGCGCAAAACCATGGCTTTGGCCTGCTGTTCCCCAGCTTGGGCAAGCTTGTCCCCGAGCTTTCCGGCGGCGAGACCGAGCATGCGGCCGATGGAGATCTGCGCGTCTGGGTGCGCCGCGGTATCGCGCCGGTCGTGATGAACGAGCGCTTCGGCCGCATTCGTCTAACACATGTGAACCTCAACGACGGCACCGCCGAGGGCATCCAGCTGCTCGACGCCCCGTGCTTCTCGGTCCAGTACCACCCCGAGGCTTCGCCTGGCCCCACCGATGCCCACTATCTCTTTACCGCCTTTACGCGACTCATGGACGGCGAGGAGAACTACCTGGACATCGATACCGCGAAGGACCGCCTTGCCGGCTGGAACTTTGCTGAGTCCGAGACCGCTGAGACCGAGGAGAACTAACATGCCGAAACGTACTGACATCAAGCGCATCCTCGTTATCGGTTCGGGCCCCATTGTTATTGGCCAGGCCTGCGAGTTCGATTACTCCGGCGCCCAGGCCTGCAAGGTGCTCAAGGAGGATGGCTTTGAGGTCATCCTAGTCAACTCCAACCCGGCGACCATCATGACCGACCCGGGCTTGGCCGACCGCACCTATGTCGAGCCCATCACCGCCGAATTTATCGAGCGCGTGATCAAGAAGGAGCGCCCGGACGCGCTGCTGCCCACGCTGGGCGGCCAGACCGGTCTGAATGCCGCCGTCGAGCTGGCAAAGGACGGCACACTCGACAAGTACGGCGTCGAGATGATCGGCTGTGACCTTGCCGCCATCGAGCGCGGTGAGGACCGCAAGCTCTTTAACGAGGCCATGGCCGAGATCGGCCTGGAGGTCGCGCGCTCGGGCTATGCCTACAGCGTGGCTGACGCCGAGGCCATCGCCGAGCGTGTGGGCTATCCCTGCGTGCTGCGTCCGAGCTTTACCCTGGGCGGCGCCGGTGGTGGCATCGCGCATACTCACGAGGAGCTCGTTTCCATCGTGAGCCAGGGTCTTGAGCTTTCGCCCGCCCACGAGGTGCTGGTCGAGGAGTCCATCGAGGGCTGGAAAGAATACGAGATGGAGGTCATGCGCGACCACGCCGGCAACGGCATCATCGTGTGCTCCATCGAGAACCTCGACCCCATGGGCGTGCATACCGGTGACTCCATCACCGTGGCGCCGGCGCAGACCCTCTCCGACCTTGAGTATCAGCGCATGCGCGTCGCCTCGCTCGCCATCCTGGAGAAGATCGGCGTCGAGACCGGCGGCTCCAACGTGCAGTTTGCCGTGAATCCCCAAACCGGCCGCCTGATTGTCATCGAGATGAACCCGCGCGTGAGCCGTTCGTCCGCGCTGGCCTCCAAGGCCACGGGTTTCCCCATCGCCAAGGCCGCCGCTCGCCTGGCCGTGGGCTACACGCTCGACGAGATCGTCAACGACATTACCAAAGCTACGCCCGCCTGCTTTGAGCCCACGATCGACTACTGCGTGGTCAAGGTGCCGCGCTTTGCCTTCGAGAAGTTCAAGGGTACCGACCCCACGCTCACCACGCGCATGAAGGCCGTGGGCGAGATCATGGCGATCGGCCGCACCTTTGAGGAGGCCTTTGGCAAGGCCATGCGCTCGCTGGAGGACGGGCACCAGGGTATTTGCGCCGGTGGCAAGGAGGGCGCCGATAAGCTGAGCGATGATGAGCTTGCTCAGGCCGTGGGTACCCCGACTGAGCACCGCATCTTCTTTGTGGTCGAGGCCCTGCGCCGTGGCTGGGATGTTGTGCGCATCCACGCTATCTGCGGTATCGATCCGTGGTATCTCAACCGCATCAACGATATGGTGCAGGTCCAAGAAAGCATCCGCGGCCTGCGCGTGGAGGACATTGACGCCGACGCGATGCGCCTGCTCAAGCAGTATGGCACGAGCGATGCCGAGATTGCCGCGCTGACCGGCTCGGACGAGCGCTTTGTTCGCGCTTACCGTAAGGGTCTGGGCGTGGTTCCCAGCATGAAGACGGTCGATACCTGCGCCGCCGAGTTCTCGAGTGCGACGGAATACCACTACAAGACCTACGAGAACATCTACCGTACGAGCCCGATCGCCAAGAAGTGCGTTGCCCCCGACGAGACCACGCCCGCGTGCAAGCCCAAGGCGATGATTCTGGGTGCCGGCCCCAACCGTATCGGCCAGGGCATCGAGTTCGACTACTGCTGCGTGCACGCGAGCTATGCGCTGGCGGCCCGCGGCTTCGAGACCATCATGGTCAACTGCAACCCCGAGACCGTCTCGACCGACTACGACACGTCCGACCGACTGTACTTTGAGCCGCTCACCTACGAGGACGTCATGGACGTTATCGATGTTGAGCGTCCCGACGGCGTCGTGGTGACGCTCGGCGGACAGACCCCGCTTAAGCTGGCGCGCATGCTCGAGGAGAGCGGCGTGAACATCATGGGTACCAAGCCCGACGCCATCGATTTTGCCGAGGACCGCGAGCGTTTTGCCGCCTTGCTCGATAAGCTGGGCATTATGTATCCGCCGGCGGGCCAGGCCACCTCGTTTGAGGAGGCCGAGGCCGTTGCCGCACACATCGGCTACCCGCTGCTGGTACGTCCGAGCTATGTGCTGGGTGGCCGCGGCATGATGATCGCCTACGATGCTGAGCATCTGCGCGATTACATGGCCGATGCTGCGCGCATTAGCCCCGACTACCCGGTGTATCTCGATCGCTTCTTGGAGGGTGCGATCGAGTCCGATGTCGACGCCCTGTGCGACGGCGAAGAGGTCTACATCGGCGGTATTCTGGAGCATATCGAGGAGGCCGGTATTCACTCCGGCGACTCCGCGACGTGCATCCCGCCGTTCAGCTTTAGCGAGAGCCTGCAGGCAAAGCTTCGCGAGACCACGCGCCGCATCGCGATGGCGCTGGGCGTACGCGGCCTGGTCAACGTGCAGTACGCCATCAAGGGCGAGACCGTCTACGTGATCGAGGCAAACCCGCGCGCCAGCCGTACCGTGCCGTTTATCTCCAAGGCCACCGGCGTGCCGCTGGCCAAGTGCGCGGCGCGTATCATGGCAGGCGATTCCATCGCGAGCCTGGGCCTGCCGAGCGACGAGCGTCAGCTGGACTGGTTCTGCATGAAGGAAGCCGTTATGCCCTGGGGCCGTTTCCCGGGCGCCGACGTTATCCTGGGGCCCGAGATGAAGTCGACGGGCGAGGTCATGGGTATCGCCAAGAGCTATCCCGAGGCATACGCCAAGACGCAACTGGCGATCGACTACAAGCTGCCCGACCCGAGCAGCGGCAAGGTGTTCATCAGCGTGTGCGACCGCGACAAGCGCCACATCCTTTCGGTCGCGCGTATCCTGCGCTACCTGGGCTTTGACATCTGCTCCACCGAGGGTACGGCGCGCGTGCTGCGCGGCGGCAACGTGACGTGCGAGGTCGTGGAGAAGATTAGCGGCCCGCACGACGGCGAGCGCCCCAACATCGGCGACCTCATCGCCGATGGCAAGATTGCGGTAATCATCAACACACCGTACGGCCCGGGTTCGCGTGGCGATGGCTACCTGCTACGTACCGAGGCCGTGCGCCGCGGCGTGACCTGCGTGACCGCGATGTCTGCCGCCAACACGTACGTGAGTGCCATCGAGGCCGTGCGCGAGGACCAGCAGGGTCACGGCAGCGCCAACGACATGGGCATGGACGTCATC
>CALHJX010000366.1:0-9577 GCA_938033385.1 uncultured Collinsella sp.
GGCTGTTGGCCAGGGCGGCCACGTGCTGGTGCGCAACGGCGAGGTCGTGGCGCGTATTCCGCTGGCGCTTGGTGGTCTGATGAGCGAGGGCACGGCCGAGGATGTCGCCGCACAGCACGACGACTTTATGGTCAAGGCGCGCGCCATGGGCATTGAGCCGCCGCTCGATCCCATCATGGGCATCATCTTCCTGCCCCTGCCGGTGATCCCGACGCTCCGCATCCGCCCCGAGGGCATGTTCGACGTCACCACCTTCACCTACGCCGACTAGTCATCGGGGACGTTCTTAAACGACTAGTCATTGGGGACGCTCTTTGGCGGGCTGCCTGACGCCGCGACCGTAGGGCCTCTGGCATGTGTGAGCTATTTGCCAGGTCCTTGTAACGTTTACGCCCGCGGAGTCTTATTTGAGCTCCCTTTGGGTACGTTGGAATCGGATACGCGTTCGATTCCAACAAGCCCGAAGGGAGCTTTTCTATGTTTAAACTGATTGCATCCGATATGGACGGCACACTGCTTGACGAAAACGGCCAGGTGCCTCCCGAGACCTACGAACTGATTCTGGCGCTACACGAGCATGGTGTGCATTTCGCTGCATCGTCAGGTCGTCGCTACGATCGCCTGTGCGAGTTCTTTGCGCCCGTTCGCGACAAGATGGACTTTGTCGCCGCTAACGGCGCCCAGGTCTACGCCGACGGTAAGATGGTAGACCGTGAGGTGTATTCCCACCTGGCGATTCGAAGGCTCGCCCAAGCCGTCAGGACGTTTCCCAATCTGCATCTTGCGCTCTTTGACCGAACCAAGTCCTTCCTGCTCGATGACGAGTGCAAGTTCGTGCGTGAGGTCGATAAGGACCTTCCCAATGCCGAGCGCATTTGGGAGCTGCCCGATCCCAGCGTAAATATCATCAAAGCGAGTATCTTTTGCGACGACAGTGCGGTTATGGACAGCGCGTACGTGCTACAGCGCGAACTTGGTCAGCTCTTTACTTTTGCGCCTTCGGGCAACGCGTGGATCGATGCCATGCAGCCTGGTGTGTCGAAGGCCTCGGGTATCGCGCAGCTCGCGGAGCATTACGGCATTGGTCGCGACGAGGTCATGGCGTTTGGCGACTCGATGAACGACTACGAGATCATTCGCTTTGTCGGCACGGGCTGCGCGATGGAAAACGCGCGCCCCGCGCTCAAGGCGGTGGCCGATCGTGTGGTGGGTTGTAACCGCGACCACGCCGTCCAGCAGGAGCTCCGTCGCGTGCTGGAGAGTCTCTCCTAATCCGGCAGATGGGGACGTTCCTTTTCTGCCGACAGTGGGGGACAGTCCTTGCGGCTTTTTGCGAAGAGTGTCCCCAGTGACTAGTCGTTTAAGAACGTCCCCAATGACTAGGCGAGGGCGTCCATGATGGTGCGGGCGACGCCGTCGTGGTCGTTGTCGTATTCGGTGATGGCGTCGGCGGCCTCGCGATCTTCGGGCTCGGCGTTGATCATGGCCATGCCATGGCCCGCTGCCTGCAGCATGGGGATGTCGTTGATGTTGTCACCGAACGCCCAGGCGTCGGCGAGACGCTCGCCCAGGTGCTCGCATAGCCACGTGAGGGCCGTTCCCTTGGTGGCGCCCTCGCACATGACCTCGATATTCATGGCGTACGAACGCGTGACCTCAATGCCTCCGAGCGTGTCGAGCTCCGCCGCGATGGCGTCGCGATCGGCCGGGTCGTGCCAGTACATGGCGATGCGTTCGAGCGTCTCGACCTCGTCGATCTTGCTGTCGATATCCATGTCGATCGGTGTTCGTGTGCGCTTGAGCGAAGCTGCGATGTGGGGGTCACCGCCGCAGAACTCATCCAGGCGCCCGTAAAGCGAGCGGGGGAGGAAGCACTGTCCATCCGCGAAGATATCGAAGGTCACATCGTGGCCGGCGGCAATGCGATGGATGCGGTGGGCAATGCCACGGTCGAGCGGACGGCTCAAGATGCGCGTGGCGCACGAGGCGTCGGTGGGCACATTGTCGTCGAGCTGCCAGACGCTGGCGCCGTTGGCACAGACCGCGTAGTGCACGGCGGGATGGGCGAGAATGGGCTCAAAGATGCCCGACAGCGGACGCCCCGTGCAGGGAACAAACTCGATGCTACGATGTGCGAGCTCGTCGAGCATTGCCCAAGTGGCGTCGCTCATCTGCTTATCGCTCGTCAGCAGCGTTCCGTCCATATCGGAAAACACAATCATTTGATGCAGCCCTTTCTATTGGCAAAAAAGCGTGGCCAAGGGCTTGGGTCCCTGGCCACGCTCAAGATCTATAACGGTCCGCGTCCTATCGGTCGGCGAGTGGCTTGTACTCCAGCGGCTCGATAACCGGGCGGTAGGCGGGGCGAATAATACGGTGCGCGCAGAAGAGCTCTTCCATGCGGTGTGCCGACCAGCCGGCCATGCGGGCGACAGCGAATAGCGGCGTAAAGAGCGTCTCGGGCACGCCGAGCATCTTGTAGATAAAGCCCGTGTACAGGTCGATGTTGGCGCAGATGGGCTTGGTCATGCCGTGGTCGCGCATCACTTGCGGGGCCAGGCGCTCGATGCGCTCGATGAGCGCGAACTCATCGCCCAGGTTCTTCTTGGCGGCAAGCGTGCGCGCGTAACGGCGGCAGACCTCGGCGCGCGGGTCGCTCAGCGTATAGACGGCGTGGCCCATGCCGTAGATGAGGCCCGTGCCGTCGAAGGCCTGCTTGTCGAGGATCTTGCCCAGGTAGGCCGCGACCTCGTCCTCGTCCTCCCAATTGGAGACATGCGCGCGGATGTCCTCGTGCATAGAAACGACCTTGGCATTGGCACCGCCGTGGCGCGGGCCCTTGAGCGAGCCGATAGCCGCGGCGTAGGCGGAATACGGATCGGTGGCCGAAGACGACAGCACGCGGCAAGCGAAGGTGGAGTTGTTGCCGCCGCCGTGCTCGGCATGCAGCATGAGCATAACGTCGAGCAGCATCGCCTCATCGCGGGTGAACGCCATGCCGCCGCGCAGGACCTGTAGGATGGTCTCGGCGGTGGAGAGACCGGGCGTGGGGTGCGGCACGTGAACCTCGGAGCCGCGAAGCTTGGCGACCGAGGCCATGTGTGCGAAGGCGGCGATGCGCGGGAGACGTGCGAGCATGGAAATGGCGATGTCGATTTCGTGCTCGGGCGTGATCACGTCCGGTTCGGCATCGAAGGCGTAGAGCAGCAGCACGGCGCGCTGGAGCACGTTCATGATGCTCGACGACACCGTGGTCATGGGGAACTCTTTGACGTACTCGTCGCTCAGATGTCTAAAGGCGCCCAGGCGCTCGCAAAAGCCGTCGAGCTCTTCCTTGTTGGGCAGCGAGCCCGTGATAAGCAGATAGGCGACTTCCTCGTAGCCGTAGCGATTCTCGGCCTGGGCATTGTTGACCAGATCCTCGATGCTGTAGCCGCGAAGCGTGAGCTTGCCCTGATCGGGCACGACCTTTCCGTCGACCTTGTTGTAGCCGTGCACATCCGAGATACGAGTGAGGCCCGCGACCACGCCCGAGCCGTCAGCATTGCGCAGGCCGCGCTTGACATTGTGCTCTTCGAACAAGCCCTCGTCATAAGGGTCGGTCGGCAGGCCGTGGTAGAGGCTTTCGCTCTCAGACGAAATCTGGCGGCTTGCTTCGTAATCCAGAACCAGTCGGCTCAAGTGGTCATCGAAGCGGTAATAGATTTTCTTGGCGTCGTAGGCCATGCGCGCTCCTCTCCGGGCCGCATCGGGGTGGCTTGCATGGGCATGCGCGCGTCAGGCTATCCCCAGCGGCTTGCTCGCTACAGGCGGTACATAAAGTTAAAGACGTCCTCGCGCTGGATGGACACGTTGACGCCCGAAAGCTCGCCGGCCTCGGCCAGGGCCTTCTGCAGCTCGGCGAAGTCGAGCTTGGACTCGGCGGTATCGGCCAGCATGGTCATGGTGAAGATGTCCTCGATAATGGACTGCGTGATGTCGCGGATGTCGACGTTGGCCTCGCCCAGGACACGGGTGACGCCGGCGACGATGCCGGGGCGGTTCTTGCCAAGGACGGTGATGACGATACGGGAGGACGAGATCTCGGCCATGGGAAACCCTTTCGCGTGATTGCGGCGCGCGCGGGGCGCTCCGCTACGGTACAGTGTTCATCATTGTACCTGTCTGGCGCAAAAAAGGCGCGCTCGCTGCGGCGTTACATGCCTGCAACATGAGCGTAAGGGGGAAGGCCGTACGGGGAAGAGCCGTCTGGCGCGTGTCCGGCTCGTGTTGGGTTGATTTCCGATCTCAGCCGAACACATTGAGCGGACAGGCCGTTCCCGCAGTCAGCCGAACGCCTCCGACGGCTGATTCCGAACTGGAAGCGGAGGGCATCCCCGCCCTTCGGTAGGGGATACCGCTCCGCGGCGCATGCCGCGGGCGGCGCCCCTATCGGACCACCGTGACCTCAGTTGGGATGGGCCCAGCACTGCCGCGTACTCGGTGAGCTAGAGCCAACTGTTCGTCTTCACGTCGCGTATGGCGATATTTCGGTCGTCCGGCTCGGTGATGCCGTAGCCGAACGCCTGGAGCGTCTCGATGGACTCCTGGATCCTCTGTTGGAACATGGGACCCGGATCGACCCTCGGCCCGAGGTGCCCGCGCCAAAGGCCCGGCGTGGCGCGCAGCATGTTATGGATTTTGGAGATGGGCTCGATGTCGGCGTAGACGCTGAGCGTCGCCATGGCGTCCTTGTGGCCGAGGATCGATTGGAGCGCCTTGATATCGCCGCCTTGGCGGATCCACTGCGTTGCGAACGTGTGGCGAAGGCCGTGGAACGTGATCAGCTCGTCGTTGGTGCCCATGAGGCCGTTGGTCTCCGAGAACGTCTTGAACGCCCTGCGGATATAGCTTGTCGTCGCGAAGGTCGCGCCCGGCTCCGACAGGATGTAGCAGTCCCCGATCTCGACCGCCCCGGTAAGGCCGCGCAAGCGCAGCTTTCCGCAGTCGATCTCGTGGGTCTCCTTCAGGAAGGGGAGTAGGCCGACCGGGTCGATGGGGATACCCCTGGCGTCATGGGTCTTGGTGTCCTTGATGAACGAACCCATTCCCTTCGCGTACGCCACCGAGTGTCTGATCGAGATCAGGCCCGTCTCGAAATCCACATCGCACCACCGAAGGCCGCAGACCTCGCCGATTCGCATCCCCGTGTGCAGGGCGAGTACGACCGCCCTCTAATCCTCGGCGGACCAATCGAGTCCGAACTCCTTTCGGGCATCCTCTTCGCTCATGACTTCGAGAAGGTCTCCGGGTTGGCAACGAAGGGCGAGGCATAGCTGCTCGAGTGTGTTGAAGCGAATGCCGCGAATATGCCCTTTTTTAATACGGGACAGGTTCACGGGCGTGGTTCCAATCCTTTCGGCAAGTTCGTTCGAGGAAATCTTTCGCTCGGCCATGATCTTGTCGAGGCGAACAATTACGGGCATGGCGTTTCCTTACGCAATCTCGTCGGAGTCGAGGTACAGCTCTCGGGCGTACAAGAAGAGCTGGGAAAGCATGAACAGGACGATGCCGAGAACCAGAGAGGTCCAATCGAATGATGAAGCGATCTCTTGGGCGCCGACGGCCCCCTCGCCGCCAAACATCGAAACGGAGGTTTTGAGTGAGCCGGCGTAGAGGCTGGTGGCAGCTTGAACAACGAAGAGAATGCCGAGCACCTTCAAGCATGTCGCAGACCCTTTCTTGAAGGGGTCTCCGCTCTTGATCGTCCACACGAGAACGGCGCTGAGGATGGTCGTAGCGATACCGATGACGGCAGGGACCAATGTCGAGATCGCAAGGGCTGGATACGCGGGGGAGTCTGCAATTACAGGGTTGTCGAGCACTTCGATTGCTGGCTTTAAGGAGAACGCCACTTGTGCGATGGCGGTGGCGCAAAGGGTCGCAGAGGCTATCGCACATGCGATGCGGAAGGAATGAAGCCGGGGAATGCGATTGTCGGAACTCATAATAACCTCCGAAGAATTTAAAAAACTCAGGTTACTTTTTAACAGTTTATGTTAAATTGACTTTGCCGTCAAGTAATCACAGCATGCTGCAACCGAAACCCCTCTAGATTGGAGAGGATTATGTTCAGTACTGTTAAGTCGTGTAAGCTCTTGGTTTTCCTCGGCCTCGCTCTTTGTCTGTTGCTGCCGGGAGCCCCCGCTTTTGCGGATACCCCGATGCCTCCTTCCCAGGAGAGCAGCCAGTGTGCCCTCGTTGAGCCCCTCGGGTATACGGACGACGTCGTCGATACCTACTGGAGCTACAGCTGTCCTCGCGGCGTAAGCGGGCACAGCATCTCGATGTTCAACATCTCTTACAAGACGATCTCCTACCGAAATGGCTATCGCCGATCCGCGCATCATAGGGAATCCCGCCTCGCTGCAATGTGCTCCTGTGGTGTTCTTGGCACAACTGATAAATGGCAATTTGTCTATAGCACCTACTAGATGCGAGGAAGGGCCGAGCATTTTGTTCGGCCCCTCTGTTCCGACTGGATGAGGTTAAGGTTGGCGATGAATATGCTCAAAATCTCGAAGGCGATCTTTAGGTCGCTTCTCTCCTCCAGGTCGCTCTGTGTTGTCGTTGTTGCGTTGATGGTTCTTTGTGCTCTGCCCGTCTTCAGGAGCGCGGCTGGCATCGACGGACGGGTCGAATACCTCGAGTCGGGAATAACCCGTGTTGAGCAGGAATTGTCAGCATCCTATGCGGATGCGCTTGTGAATGCGGGGGAGGACGGTGTCTATACCTCTTCATCAAGCATGCCCGCGCTTCTGTACCCTCTTGCCGCGGGACGTCTTATCTTGGCACCGCTCTCTCCCCTACTTCCGTTTCTGCAGATATCGGATGGAGAGTACACCTATTATGACGGATCGAAGGAGTACTTGCTATGGGTCGCAACGGCCGTTGCCGTCTCGTTCCTTGCCGCGCGTCTTAACAAACGTGAAAAGCTCATCATCCAGGCACCGATGGGCGAGCTGGGTAGACTTGTTGCATCGAGCGTATGGGCGAGTGTTTTTGCAATGCTTGCCGTCCTCGCCATCAATCTTCCAGGGATAATCGCCGCGCTTGTGAAGAATGGCCCGGGCTCGCCGTTCTATCCGATAGGCTACATTCAATATGCGACTCCGGTTATCAAACCGGCTTGGCTGGTGTTCGCGCAGACGGCCATCTTGCAATTCTTGGTGGCAGCGTTCATCTCGCTTGTCGTTCACCTTGCCGTGAAGATTGCCAATAACCCTACGCTTGGAATCGTGTTCGTATGTGCCCTGATGGGGGTGACGATGGTTCCCGGGTATTACGGAAGATCCATCGCTTTACGTGAGTTCGCCCTGTTGAATCCCCTTACGTATGCGAACACTGAGTTGACCGTCGGCGCCTATAGCCCGTACCCGACAACGCAGATAGTGAATCTGCCTGGACTTTGCTTCGAGCGTGGCGCGATTGCCCTCGTATGCGCAATCGGGATCGAGGTGCTGGCAATTAGCCTGCTTTGCGTTGCTGGAAAGAGCGGCTGCGCGTGCCCGATATCCCCGATTTGTCTTGAGAGAGGTTCCTTCACTGCATCGAGAACGGCAACTCGTTCGAGCGCTTGTGCCTCCGCCGTTGCATACGTAAGAACGATGGGGAAACTGCTCCTGCGTTCTCCTACCCTCGCCGTATGCGCGATTGCAATGTCGACGACGATGCTGGCCCCGGCTCTGGTCGAGATGTTTCCTGACGCTGATAACGTTTCCGCTGTTCGGTATAGGGATGGGGAGCTCCGTTCAATAGATCGGTATCTAGAGCAGAACGCTGCGAATATGGACGTCGAGGGGAAAGCGGCCCTGGAAGACATGCGGGATGCTCTTTCGGGTTTCGTGTACGCGCCTATGCCTGCGGAGGGGTTTCGAAGCCTTGCGACGTACGAGCGCGCTCGAGGTGAGCTGGGCGCGGCAGATGCGACTCTCCTGCAATCGATCGGAATCGAGCCGGAGACTCCTTCTCGTGCGGAGGCGCGCGCCCTTCTGCTTGAGTCGATCGCGAGCTTGCCGGACCCCAAGGTTTACGAGTTAAGTACGAAGATGCCCCCATTAATCCTCCTTTCGTATCTCCAGGCAGCGCTTCCCTCCTTATTTTTGCTGTTGCCCGTGGTTGTCACATCGCTCGCGTGCACCCACCTGCAGTGTCGTTCCCTTCTGGTTCTCCAGATCCCCGCAACAGCGCATGTGCGTTTTCTGACGGCTGTTGCGCTGGCTCTCCTGCTTGGCTTGGTGCTGCTTTTGGTGTCGATGGTTCCCGCTGTCGTTGTGTCCGTGATTAAGAACGGTGCGGGTGGATCGGAGTATCCCGTCGCTCTCATTCGGGCGGGAGCTTCGACAACGTCCATGGTGGGGGAGGCGGTGTTGCGCAGTATTCCGTTGCTGGTCATGGCATACGGCGTGATTTCCGTCGTCGCTGCGTTGACAGCAGCGATTAGCCGCAACCCCGTTGTCACCGGAATGGTTTGCGCGGTTCTCTTGGTGTTGGGTTCGTTGAGCGCTCATGTTGAAAGCGTGGGCATGGGCGTCGCGCTGCTGGCTCCATTCGCCTCGTTTGATCCCGCTTCCCAGGTGGGGACGATTGGGTTCCTTGGGCGAGGGACGAACGCGATGCCTTTTGGAGAGGTCGTCGGCGCATCGGGCGCTCTGCTGGTGGTCCTGGGCGCCGTATCTCCGTTGATGGTGCGCCTGAGTGTTCCAAAGATCGAAAGGGGATGATCTCGATGATTGACCTTCAAACGCTGACGATCTCTTATGGAAAGAAGGTGCTCGTAGATTCGGTGAACGCTGAGTTTGCCCCGGGTACGGTCTACGGTCTCGTCGCTCCGAACGGGCATGGAAAGACGACGTTGCTGCGTGCGATGGCAGGTTTGCCGGGTCCTCGCGTGGACGGGAGCATCGTTCTGGATGAGGTGCAGGGTACGGGTGCGAGAGAGGTCCGTTCTATGATCTTCTATGCACCTGGTGAGGGGACGCTGCTGTATCCCGGATTGCGTGCGGAAGATCACCTCAAGATGGTTTGCGATATGTGGCCGCATGCTCGCGATATCGAAGAGATAGTGGAACAAACGCAGATAGGCGAGTTCGCGAAGATGAGGATCCGCACTCTGAGCCAGGGCATGAAGCAGCAGCTTACCCTGGCGATTGCGTATGCGACGGGCGCGCGGTACCTTCTATTAGATGAGCCCATGAACGCGCTCGACCCCAGCAGGGTGGACTTGCATTCCGAGATTCTCAGGAAGCTGGCCGATTCTGGTACGTGCATCATCATGTCATCCCACATCTTGGATTCGGTCGATAGGCTGTGCGATGAGATTCTGTTTTTGAAGGATGGGAGGCTCATTAGAAGCATTCCGCAAGATGATGCTGCGCCGAAGTCTCCTGGATCCCATTTCGCAAAGCCTGCCGGACGCGCCGAGGGTGCGCTAAGCACGTATCGGCGACTCTACGAAAAGGGCGGGTAGAAATGCAAGTTAAAAATCTATGTGGTCAATATAATACCGTTGAACCCGCGTATCGATACCGTTCAGCCA
>CALHJX010000367.1:0-36883 GCA_938033385.1 uncultured Collinsella sp.
CTTCGCCCACTACCGCGGCGGCGCGCGCCTCGACCAGTGCCTCGCGCATGAACTTCTCGTCGATTTCGGTGATCGTCATCGTTCGCCTTCCCTGTTGCAAATTCAAAACGATGCTATCATTACGACTCACGGAGAGATGGCAGAGCGGTTGAATGCGGCGGTCTTGAAAACCGTTGAGCGCGAGAGCGTTCCGGGGGTTCGAATCCCCCTCTCTCCGCCACTCCTAGTGATGCACCGGTGTCATGGTCCGCTCAAACAGTGCATCGACCACGTCGGCTATCTCAGGTCGACGCTCAAGATCGTGGCCCGATTCCCACCATATCGTGAAAAGTCGAATAATACCGCCGGCGACAAACTCAGACGTCGTCTCGAGTGACACGGGGGCCAGGGCATCCTCGGCAAGCACGTTCATCACACGCTCGCGGATGGAGCGGGCAATGCGGTCGCAAATAACGTTGGTCAACATGCCCGACATGCTGCTTGCCAAAATGTTATCCATGAGCCGCTCGTGCGCCAGAATCAAATCCATGGCATCGTCCAAAATCGCGTGCCGAAGCGCGCGCACGTCCTCGGCAGATACCGCGCCGGCCTCATCGGGCTGTTTTTGCGGCAAGCCCGACATGAGCTCATCGATATAAAAGGCAAAGTAATCGTTCTTGTCGCGAAAGTGCTTGTAGAACGTCGTGCGGCGAATCATGGCCCGGTCGCACAGCATGGCGACCGTCAGGTCCTCAAACCGATGCTCCTCGAGAAGCTCGGTAAAGGCATCGAACAGGGCGCGGTAGGTTTTCTTGATGCGAAGGTCCACTGGTATCGCCATCCTCAGGACAAAGACAACACTCGTCAATCTGTCGCATATCTTACACCTGTACCTCGCGCGCTTTGCCCCGGTGCCAACCCCGCAGAAAACACAACGCTTACCGGAAAGTTCGGCACGGTAAAACGTTGCGGGTATACTAGTAGCGTTATACCAACGGCAGCTGGCGCATGCCGCCGCGGCCATTCGAAACGGAGACATCATGATTACCGTCATCATCGGCATCGTTGTTGTCATTGTGATTGTCTGCGCCATCGCCGGCATCTACAACAACATGGTCACCAAGCGTAACCGCATCGATAACGCCTGGCAGAACATCGATACGCAGCTGCAGCGCCGTAACGACCTGATCCCCAACCTGGTCGAAACCGTCAAGGGCTACGCCAAGCACGAGCAGGAGACGCTCTCCGCCGTGATCAGCGCGCGTAACACCGCCGTCAAGGCCACCACGCCCGAGGCCAAGATGGAAGCCGACAACGTGCTGACCGGTGCGCTGCGCCAGCTCTTCGCCGTAGCCGAGGCCTATCCCGATCTTAAGGCAAACACCAACTTTACGCAGCTGCAGGCATCGCTCGAGGACACCGAGAACAAGATTAGCTATGCACGCCAGAGCTACAACGACTGCGTGCTCAGCTACAACAACGCCATTCAGACGTTCCCGGCTGTCATCTTTGCCGGCATCTTCCAGTTTAAGGAGCGCCAGGGCTTCGAGGCCGCCGAAGCAGCCCGCCAGGCCCCGACTGTCAAGTTCTAGTAGTTTGGCAGCGCATCCTTAATCGGCCAAATGCATAAACCGCCCCGTCGAATGCATACTTCGACGGGGCGGTTTCTTTTTTCGCGAAGGTCCCCCTCTAAGCGCCGTGCATTTTTAGGAGTATTCAACATAACCAAGAGCTTCGGGCGCCACGATACATGCCGAAGACCGCGAATATCCCTGCAAATCAAACGCTGTCAGCCCATAACCCCGCCCATCATCCGTAGAAAACATCGAGAAATCCCGATTTTTTGCCCGAGGTCGGTATGCAGGGGCCTTCGATTGCAGAATACTCGCAAAAATGCACGTCGCCGCCACCCCCACATGGCGCGAACCAAAACAAAAGCGCGGCCTTCCTTTCCGGCGCACTCCGCGGGACGAAAGAACCTCCGCCGCACGAAGTGCGCAGCGGAGGTTCTTTCATGTCCGAGGACGCGCCGGAAAGGAAGGTCGCCCTCGGGCCGGACAGCTAAGACAGCTTACGCGACGGTGTAAACCCAGTTGTGCTTGTCCTCGACAGCACCAGACTGGATACCAGTCAGGGTCTCGCGGAGCTTCTTCATCACAGGACCGATCTCGGTGTAGCCAGCCGGGAAGGTCACGGTCTCGTCAGCACCATAGACCTTGTTGTCGATCTCGCCAACCGGGGAGATGACGGCAGCGGTGCCGCACAGGCCGCACTCAACAAAGGTGCCGGCCTTGACCTCGGCCCACTCGACGGGACGCTGATCGACGGTCATGCCCAGGTCCTGAGCAACCTGAACGAGCGAACGGCGGGTGATAGAGGGCAGGATGGAGTCGGTGTGCGACTGAGGAACGACGAGGGTGCCATCCTCCTTCACGAACAGGACGTTGGCGCCGCCGGTCTCCTCGACATAGGTGCGGGACTCGGAGTCGAGATACAGGTTCTCGGCATAGCCCTCGCGATGGGCCTCCATCGTGGGCTTGAGGGACATGGCGTAGTTCAGGCCGGCCTTGATGTTGCCGGTGCCGTGCGGGGCCGCGCGGTCATACTCGGAAACGCGCAGCTTGACGGGCTTGAGGCCACCCTTAAAGTACGGACCGACCGGGGTCACGAGAATGCGGAACGTGTACTCAGGAGCGGGAGCCACGCCGATCACGTCACCGGAGCCGATCATAAACGGACGCACGTACAGGGTCGCGCCGGAACCGAAGGGCGGAACCCAGGCGGCGTTGGCAGAAACGACCTGCTTGACGGCCTCAACGAACTTGTCCTTGGGGAACGGGGGCATCTCGAGGCGCTGGGCAGAGTTATACATACGCTCAGCGTTCATGTCGGGACGGAAGCAGACGATGCTGCCGTCCTCGGCGGTGTAGGCCTTCAGGCCCTCAAAGACCTCCTGGCAGTAATGGAAGATACCGCCGCACTCGGAGACATGCAGGGTGTGGTCGGTGGTCAGGCCGCCCTCGTCCCACTCGCCATCCTTCCAATGAGCCTCGTAGCTGTAATCGGTCTTCATGTAGCCAAAGCCGAGGCTACCCCAATCGATATCCTTCTTCTCGACAGTCATATGTCGCTCCTTACATACACAGTTGCATACTCGCGAACCCGCACGCAAGGACCGAGGCCGACCGCGTCGCAACGTCGCACGCCCGGAGCGTAGAGCCGGACGGGACACGCGAGCAGCATCAAAGCCGATGGCACGTCGATTCGCATGCACGAGATTGTACTCCCCGCACGCGTCTGATAAAACGTTTTTCTTTAACTAACTAAAGTATTTTCATTTGACCGAAGCTAAAGAGGCCCGCCACCGTAAGCAGTGACGGGCCTCAACTGTACGGTCTGCGCGCTGGCTCGAGCTAGGCGTTCTATTTGCCCAGCTTGGCCTTAACCAGACCGACCACGGTCGGGATGATCGACACGGCAACGATGCCGATAATCAGCAGCTCAAAGTGCTCCTGCACAAAGGGAATGCCGCCAAAGAAGTAGCCCAGCAGCGTAAAGACCGTCGACCAGGTAATGCCGCCCAGCACGTTAAAGACGACAAAGTTGCGCCAGTGCATGCCGCCCATGCCAGCAATAAAGGGCACAAAGGTGCGGATAAACGGGAAAAAGCGGCCCAGGAAGATGGCCAGGTGACCCCACTTGTCCAAGAAGTCCTCGGACTTTTTGATGCGCTCGGGCGTCATGGCCTTGACCTTGCCCGAAGCGATGATCTTGCGGCCAAAGAAGTGACCGATCATAAAGTTGCACTGATCGCCCAAAATGGCAGCGGCCCATGCGGTGGCCAGAAGCGCCACGATGTTAAAGCCGCCGTTGTGGGCAAAGAAACCCGAGGCGAACAGCAGCGAATCGCCGGGAAGGAACGGGAAGAACACCACGCCCGTCTCGATAAAGATGATCAGGAACACGCAGCCGTAGGCCATAAGCGGGCCGGCGGCGATCCAGCTGGCGATCGCGGTGCGCGGGTCCTTAAGCAGCTCGGCAATAAAATTGATGAAACCCATGAAGTAAAACCTCTCAGTTGTGGGCGCGGATACGTCCAAGTTGACCAGTATACGGTTGCGGTGCCCCCTCGTGCGCAACCCCACAAAAGCATGACTCCATTACCAGCAAGTTTGCATAACTGACACTTGTAGCGCAAAGCCGCCAAGATTGTCCTTTTTAATCCCTAGCGAATCGCTATACTTTATTGAATCGCATTGCCATGGCGCTAAGGGAGGGCGGCCGGTGAGCTTTATCAATACCATTCGCGAGGACATCAAGACCGTCCAGGCGCAGGACCCCGCCGCGCAAAACGGTCTGGTCATCTTCCTTTCCTATCCTGGCCTGCACGCCAAGTGGAACCACGTGCCCGAGCACTGGCTGTGGGAGCACGGTCATCGCTCGCTCGCCCGCGTGCTCTCGCAAATCACCCGCCACATCACCGGCGTCGAGATTCACCCTGCCGCGCAGATTGGCAAGCACTTCTTTATCGACCACGCCATGGGCGTCGTCATCGGCGAGACCACCATTGTGGGCGACAACTGTGTGCTCTACCAGGGCGTCACGCTCGGCGGCACCGGCAACGAGACCGGCAAGCGTCACCCCACCCTGGGCAACAATGTCACGGTGGGCACGGGCGCCAAGGTGCTCGGCAACATCCGCATCGGCAACAACGTCAAGATCGGCGGCAACTCGGTCGTCGTTAAGGACGTCCCCGACAACTGCACCGTCGTGGGCGTGCCGGGACGTATCATCAAGCGCAACGGTTGCCGTGTGTTCGAGGAGAGTTTCGACGCCAAGCAGCATCGCGAGTACATGCCCGACGACGCCGCCGAGCAGAGTGCCCTCAACCGCCAGGGCATCACCGAGAACGCCCGCCGCGTCAAGGAACTCGAGCGAGAGGTGGCCGAGCTCAAGGCCCTCGTCGCCAAGCTCGTGGACGAACGCTAGGAACGCAAGCGGCACAAAACGACATCGGCATCAACGCAAAGGCGCGCCAGGGAATTCATCCCCGGCGCGCCTTTCTTTTTGATGTGACATGTAGGACTGTCCCTTTGTCACATTATGCGAACTGACTCAGATAGAGGTCGGCGTAAGCGCCCTCGGATGCGAGCAGCTCCTTATGCGTACCCTGCTCAATGATATTGCCGTGGTCCATGACCAAGATCAGGTCGGCGTCCACGATCGTCGACAGACGGTGCGCGATCACAAAGCTCGTGCGCCCGCGCATGAGCGCGTCCATGGCACGGCCGATGGCAAGCTCGGTGCGCGTGTCCACGCTTGAGGTCGCCTCGTCCAGGATGAGAATCGCCGGGTTGTTGAGCAGCACGCGTGCGATGGTCAGCAGCTGACGCTGGCCCTGGCTGATGCTTTCGGCATCGTTGGCCACGCGCGTGTCGTAGCCCTGCGGCATGGTGCGCACGAAGAAGTCGACCTGCGCGGCACGAGCGGCGGCCACAATTTCGTCGCGCGTTGCCTCGGGGCAGCCGTAGGCGATGTTTTCGGCAATCGTGCCATCGAATAGCCAGGCGTCTTGCAGCACCATGCCAAACTGCTGACGTAGCTCGCCGCGATCCATGCGGCTCGTATCCACGCCCTCGAGCCTAATACGCCCGCCGTCAATCTCGTAGAAGCGCATGAGCAGGTTGATGAGCGTCGTCTTGCCTGCGCCCGTGGTTCCCACCACGGCGATCTTCTGGCCTGGCTCGGCGGTAAACGACACGTCGCGCATGAGCGGCTTGTCGGGCGTGTAGCCAAAGCGCACATGCTCAAAGACGACGCGGCCCTCCACGCGACCCGGCAGCGTGGCAGCCTCGCCCGGCTGCGGATCTGCCTCCATCTCGGGCTCATCGAGCAGGTCGAACACGCGCTCCGCGCTCGCCAGCGCGCTCTGCAGCGAGTTGAAGGTAAACGACAGCTGCGTCATGGGCTCAGATGCCTCGTAGATAAACTGGAAGAACGCCTGGAACACGCCGACGGTCATGTGGCCGGCAACCAGCATACTGCAGCCCACAATCGCAATCACGATCTGCGCCAGGCGGCCGATAAAGCGCACCGCGGGGCCGACGGCGTTAATCATGAAGTCGGCCCTGGCACTCACACGTGCCAGTTCGCCCGAGGCCTGGTGCACCTCGGCAGAACTCTGGCGCTCGCGGTTGAACGCGCGAATCACCAGACGGCCCGAGTAGCCTTCCTCGACCGCACTCGTAATCTTGGACACCCACTCTTGGCGCTCACCGGTTACGTCATGCGTGCGGCGCGAGACCACCTTGGTCACCAGCAGCGACAGCGCCGTAAAGAACAAAAAGACGAGCGTGAGCGGCACGCTAAACACGAACATCACGCTCACGGCGCCCACCACGGTACCGATCGACACCAGAAGCTGCAGCAAGCCACGCTGCATGCTCTCGGACATCTTGTCCAGGTCGTTGGTCGCGCGGCTAACGACCTCGCCGGGACGATGTGCGTCAAAATAGGCGAGCGGCAGACGATTGAGCTTTTGGGCGATGCGGTTACGCAGACGCAGGTTGAGGCGCTCGGCAACACTCGACATCAAAAAGCTCTGGAGCGCGTAGAACGAGGCAGCGGCCGTCCAGATCATAAAGTAGATGAAGATGGTCCTGCCGCAGTTCTCCCAGGTGATGTTGAAGGTGGTTTCGTTGGCAAACGCCACCTGAATGTGGCCCCACAGCTCATCGATCACGCGGGCGCTATATGCCGGCGCAGCGGTGTTAAAGATGGCATAGAACACAATGCTCGCGAACACGATATAGAAGCGCCAATGGTCGCCGGCAGCCTCGCTCCACAGGCGGCGCACCGTCGCCCAGGTATCCCGAGGCGTCTCGTCCTCTTCTTCGTCGTCCACGTCGCGCATACGCTCTGCCTCGGCGCGGGCGCGCTCGTCCTCGGCACGTTCGTTTTCCTCGTAGAGCGCTTGGCGGCGAGCCTCGCGCTTGGCGGCGTCATCCAGCTCGGTCGACGCGGCAGCCGTTTCCTCGACCAGTCCCGCGGCAGCGGCGTCATCAACGCCGCCCTGCTTCTTGAGCTCCTCGGTCATGCTACTCACCTCCCTTCATTTGCGATTCCGCGATGGCACGGTACACCTCGCAGGTTTCCATAAGCTCGCCATGCGTGCCCAGGCCCACAACCTCGCCGTCCTTGAGCACGACGATCTGGTCGGCGTGCAAGATCGTCGAGATGCGTTGCGCGATGATGAGCACCGCGGCGTCACGCGTCTCGTCTTGCAGCGCATGGCGCAGGGCGGCATCGGTCTTAAAGTCCAGGGCCGAGAAACTGTCATCGAAGATATATAGATCGGCATGCTTCATGAGCGCACGGGCGATAGCCAGACGCTGGCGCTGGCCGCCCGAAAAGTTCGTGCCGCCCTGCGCCACCGGGGTATCGAGCCCCTGCGGCTGATCGAGCACAAAGGTGCTCTGGGCAACCTGGAGTGCATGAAGCATGTCGGCCTCGGTCGCGTCTTCGTTGCCAAAGCGCAGGTTGCTTGCCACGGTGCCCGAGAACAGCCATGCCTTCTGCGGCACATAGGCGATACGCCCGCGGATATCGTCTTGCGAAAGGTCGTGCAGATCGATGCCGTTCAGGCGAATGGCGCCCTTCGTTGCATCGTGGAAGCGAAGCAAGAGCTTGGCCACCGTCGACTTGCCCGAACCCGTTGAGCCCACAATCGCGGTCGTCTGTCCGCGGCGGCAGGCAAAACTCAGGTTGCACAAGGTGTCCTCGTCGGCATCGTCAAAACGGAACGACATGTGGTCGAACACGGCCACCACGTCGGTCCCATCTGCGGACTCAGGCGCCCCGTCGCCCAGCGTAGCCTTGCCGTCCACAATGCTCGGCTCGATTTCGAGCACCTGCTGCGCACGGTTGAGGCACGCCGCAGCGCGCGGAAGCGTCAGGATCACCATCTGTGCCATCATCACAAAGAACAGGATCAGGATTGCGTACTCGAGCACCGCGGAGATGCTCGCGATCTGCATGGCGTGGACGCCCACGCGGTTGCCGCCAACCCACAGCACCGCCACCTCGGCGATATTCATCAAAAAGAAGCTGGAACTGTCGAGACCCACAAACAGGTGGTTGACCTTGATGGCGTTGGCAGCGTAATCGCTAAACACCTCGTCCAGTCGCTGCTCCTCGTGGCGCTCCTTGTTAAATGCGCGGATAACGCGCACGCCCACGATGTTCTCGCGCAGCACCACGTTCATGCGGTCGATAAAGCTCTGCAGGCGCATAAAGATCGGCGCGGCGTTGGCAACGGTAAAGACCGCCGCCACCAGCACGATCGCAACCACCACGCCCAGCAGCGTGCCCATGGCAGGATCGATAAACCAGGCAAAGATGATGCCCGCCACGGCCAAGAACGGCACCGGCAGCACCAACTGAATCGTCTGAAGGACAGCTTGCTGAATCACGTTGATGTCGTTGAGCGAGCGCGTGATCATCGAACCCGTGCCAAAGCGCTCAAAGTCGCTGGCGGACAGCTCGAGCGACTTGTCGTACACGGCATTGCGGATATCGCAGGCCACGTTGGCGGCCAGGCGCGCCGAAAGATAGCAGCCCAACACCGTGCCGCCGCTGGCCATGCCGGTCGCGATAAGCATGTACAGGCCGTTGCGTAAAATATAGTCGACATCGCCCGTGGTAATACCGGTGTTGACCATGTTCGCCAGCATCGTGGGAACCAACAGCGTACCGACGTTATCTATCAGCACCGCAAACAGCGTCACCGCAATCAGACCGCGGTACGGCCTCATAAACCTCATTAAGAGTCGCATGTGTCCCCCTCGCCCTTATCGTCAGTCTCGTTCTCGGCAGCCACTTGCCGTTTAAATGCCTCGCACTCTTCGTTAAGAACATTGGAGAACTTACCGACCAAGCGCATGATCTCGCGCTGTTCCCACGGCTCGAGCGCTTCGAATGCCTGTTGCTCGGCTTTTTGCGCCGGCAACGCGTAGCGCTTGGCAAACCGCACGCCTTCTTCGGTCAGTCGCACAACCTTGTTCTTACGACTACCCTCGGCAAACTCCAACGTCGCAAGCCCTCGCGCCCTAAGCGTCTTAATCGCCGAATTGATGGTCTGTTTGCTGTAGAACCATTCACTCGTCAGCCGACTCACGGCAACGCTGCCGCCCGCTGCACTCGTGTCGACGAGCATCCAGTAGGCGCAGTCCGAAAGACCGCAGGTGCGCGCGAACTCCGAATAGATACGGTCAAGCCCGTTGAGCATCCGGTCGAAATCGACCGGGCTAACCGCACCATTCATCTATCCCACCATTCGATTGTCCGATTTTTGACCAATTTTATGTCTCTAGATTAGTCCGAGTTTTGACTATCGTCAACAGCCTCTCCGCAAATGCGTGCACTTTTATGGCCTATCGGCAGAAAAAGACCGCCGGCGCGGGGGCGGCGCCAGCGGTCACGTGAAAATCGGGTTTTATTGCCTGTTAAGCGGCGACGGCCTCATAGACCGTAGCGCCCGAGAAGCTGTCATGCAGGCTCTTGCCGGCAATCCACGGCAGCTCGACGACCTCGCAGACCGTGTTGACCAACTCAGAACAGTCAGTAAAGTGGCCCTTGTCGTTGAGGGCCTCGCAATCCTGAACACGCCAATAGCCATCGGTGTGCGTGATGTAGTACTCGTGATCGTTGATCGACACGAAAGCGCGCGTCTTGGAACGCAGCAGCTTCAGAAATCCTTCGAAATCGGTCTCGACGACATCTCCAGCCTGGAACATGATGTTACCTCCTGGCCCGGCGCCACCACGGCGCATTGATAAACGTTGGTACTCCTTTAGTAAAACCTTTATCAGAGGTTATGCGTTCGTCATTTAGGCAAGTGGTAAAAAACCGCAGGGTAGACGGGATAAAACGTTTAACCATCCCATTTGTTTGTCACATTCTGAAGGTACTTTTATGCAAACCTACTTTCCCAATTGGAATCTATCCTTTTGGCCGGGCAATTGACCGTCTATCGTTTGAGCCCGACGGGTATGAACGGGGCATCTGCAACGCCACCGCAAGGAGACACCATGGAGACTATCGAAGCACTCATTCACCGCCGCAGCTGCCGCAAATACAGCAATCGTCCCGTCGAGGCCGAAAAGCTTGCACGGATTATCGAAGCCGGCCAATATGCACCGAGCGGCATGGGCCGCCAGCCGGTGACGTTTGTCGCCGTCACCGACCCCGCGACCGTCGAGCGTCTCTCACAGCTCAACGCCCAGGTCATGGACAGCAACAGCGACCCCTTCTATGGCGCCAAGACCGTTGTGGTGGTGCTGGTTGACCGCAGCGTGCCCACACATCTGGAAGACGGCTCGCTCGCCATGGGCAACCTGCTCAACGCCGCTTATGCGCTGGGTGTCGATTCGTGCTGGATTCACCGCGCGCATGAGGTCTTTGACTCGCCCGAGGGCCTGGAGCTGCTGGCCAGCTGGGGCCTGCCCGCCGACGGCAGTCTGCGCGGTGTCGGTAACTGCATTCTTGGCTACGCCGAGGACACGCTACCCGAGCCCAAACCCCGCCGCGACAACATCATCTACGTAAGGTAATTAGTTCCGCCGTTCTACCGAACGGCGGGCTCGTTGACGCTGCGCGGGCCGCATTCACGCCAATCTGACGTTCAATTTCGAGGGCGCGACCAGAAGGTCAGCGCCCTCTCATTTCACGTCACCTTGGCGCAAATGCGGCTCACTCGCTTTTGGCGACTGACATCGAATGAGCCACTGTCTTGGGCAGCTAAAAAAGCCCCGTCCCAAATTTGCTGCTCCACTCGCAACTTATCTTGCCGATGGAGTTGTCGTCGTTTCGTTCGTCTGGGCCGTTTCGGCGCCATCGCCCTGTTCGTCCTCGTCCTTTTGCGCATCGGCGATGGTGGAGGCCGCCGCAACGATACCGCGCTGGGGCGCGACGCCTGTCTGGGTCTGTGCGCCCTCGACAACTTCTGTGCCTGCATGCGCGAGCTCGGGCGATTTAAACACTGCGTCCAAGTTGGCGCCACCGCCGGCGTAGCCGAGCGCGGCGAGTGCGATGACGATCACTGCAACGACGACCGCGATCGGAACATAACGGTGCCAACCAGCCGGATTGAGCCCACTGCGGCGAGCCGCCCCGCGGCTGATGTAACCGAGCGTTCCGTCGTGCTTGAGCTTTGAGCCCACCACGCGTTTGCGGCCCCACAGTGAGGACTCTGCCTGCATTGCCAAGCGGGCGCTTGCCGAAGGATAGCCATATTTAGTGCGCTTGAACGAGCCGTCAAACCCCGAGGCGTGTTTACCCCACGTCACCGATGTTGTGCGTCGGTTGACCGGCGCGGCACTCCGCCTTCTGCGGCTCGGTTTTGAAGTCTCAGCCATATGCCCTCGCACGCCGTAACCGAATCGAAACAATAACACTTTGGACTGTAGCACACGCGTCGCGCGCGGTCACGGGCGCCTCGCTCAACGGTCATCGTCCTTCAGCAAGCGCCACAGCGTTGTACGGCTTATGCCCAGCACCTCCGCCGCACGGGTTCGGTTGCCGTGGAGATGGTCTACAACCAGATGCGCGATATCTCGCTCGGTATCGGCCAGCGGTCGCAGAATATACAGGTCACTTTCGAGCGCCGGGGCGCCAAAGGTTGCGGTCTTGATCACGTCCTCTTGGGCGAGCACTTCCTCCGCCACAGCGCGGTCCACCGTGCCCGTCCCCGCCAATATATACAGTCGTTCCGAGACCTCGCGGAGCTGCAGATAATTGCGCGGCCAGCGGTAAGCATCGAGCGTCTTCGTCGCCGCGGCAGACAGCGTGGGTGCTGCCGTCTCAAATGCATCAGCGAGATATTCCAAATAGCGCGCAACCTTCGTCGACGCGGCTCCCTGCTCGGCGACTGCCGGCGCCACGCTCACCGCACAGGCGAAGCGCTCGGTCACAAACGCGGCTTGATCACTTTCGCCGCCGCCCGGCATGTCATTCGCTGTCAGCACCACATGGCAGCGCGTCGCCAACGCGGTGTCGGTCATCGTGGAGACCAGCTCGCGGAGGCGCTGGGGGCCAACCGCATTCCAGCCCTCAATGCAAAGGGTCAGCCCCGTTTGGAACAACGGCGATTCGGCGCTTTTGAGCACATGGCGCCAACCGCGCTCGGTGAGTTCATCAAGCGCAAGGGAAACAAAGGGCTGATCGGCAAAAGGACCGTCCAGATAGAGGCGCTTGGCGATCTCGACCTGACCCGCTCCCAGCTCGCCCTCGAGCATAAGAGGCACACCGCGCGCGTAACTCTCTGCAACCGGCGCAGCCACCGAGGCCGCCCCCTCAACGATGCCGTACGCGCTCGATTCGTAGCGGGCCTCAACTTCGTCGGCGTTGAGCCACTCGATGCCCGCATGCGCCGCGGCACCGCGCACCTCGCGGACCACGACAACCCAAAGCCCCCCGCCCTCTTTGTCGGTGGGGCGAACGGTCAGGCTCAGGCGCGTACCCTCACGCCCCATAACCAGACGCGCGCCGTCTCCTATACGGTCGAGACGCTCAGCAACAAAAGCCGCCACATCCCGCTCAAGCGCCGCGTCATTCATGGTCGAGATCGCGACGTCCCCACGCGCATCGATCGCCAATGCCGAGGCCCCGGCAGCAGCCAGGGCCTCGGTCAAGATGTTCAGCTTGGCATCGCTATCCATGATTCGCCCCTGTCCGCGGCGACGGGCAACCGCCGGCGGTCGCACGACCGAGTGTTTCAAAATTGAACGATATTGCTCACCAAACACTATAGGGCAGAAAGCGCCGTCCTGCGAGTATAGGTGTTGCCCCGCATCGCCATCCTGGCGGGGCGATAAGAGCTCTTCGGGACTTATAAACCTGCGGACAAGCCATACCCGCAAGAGCTCCTATCGCTCCACCGTGAGAATGCGCTCACCAGCAACCAGCACGCAAACAAGCTACTTCTCTACCAGATTCCCAGTACGTGTTGCATTCCCAAACTCATGCACGCAATGCCAATCCAGCAGCAAAAGCCCAATGCGATGGGCTTGCCGCCCTTTTTGACCAGCTCGACGATATCGGTATTAAAGCCAATGGCCGCCATGGCCATCACAATAAAGAATTTCGACAGCTCCTTGATGGGCGCCGTAAAGGACGCGGGAAGCTGAAGCACCGTGGTGATCACGCTCGCCAGCACAAAGAACAGCACGAACATGGGAAACGCGCGTTTAAGCGAGAACGTGCTTTTGGCGTCACCGCCGGCCTTGCGCGCCAGATGCATCTGCCAGCATGCGAGAACCAACGTGATGGGAATAATGGCCAGCGTCCTGGTGAGCTTGACCACTGTGGCGCTCTCGAGCACATTGGCGCCGGGGTGCATGCTGTCCCAGGCGCTCGCCGCAGCCGTTACGGACGAGGTGTCGTTGATGGCGGTACCGGCAAACAGGCCAAAGCCCTCGTTGGTCAGCCCGAGCATGCCGCCGAGCGTCGGAAACACGAGCGCCGCGATAACGTTAAACAGGAAGATGACCGAAATAGCCTGGGCAATCTCGCGATCGTCGGCATCGATGACGGGTGCGGTCGCAGCGATGGCAGAACCGCCGCAAATCGACGAACCCACACCCACAAGCGTCGCGATCTTGCCCGGCACGTTCATAACGCGGCAGAGCACAAAGGCGATGACAAGCGAGGTCGAGATTGTCGCCACGATAATCGGCAGCGACTGGGCGCCCTTGGACAGAATCTGGGAGAGGTTCATGCCAAAGCCAAGCAGGATAACCGCGTACTGCAAGACTTTTTTGGACGTATAGGTGACGCCGGCGGCGAGCGGTTCGCGACGATTCTTGGGAAAGACGAGCGCCAGGACCATGCCAAAGAGGATGGCGAATACCGGACCGCCGACCACCTCAACCTGTTTGCCGAGCAACGTCGCGGGAATGGCGATGATCAGGCAGAACAAGACGCCTTTCCAGCGCTCGCGTACGATATTTGCCAGTTGCATATGGGATTCCTTCTTTCTATTTCACGTTTGCGACGGCTTATGATACGGCAACATTGAGCACAGCCTTGCGCAAACACAGACTAAGATGCCGCGATAGTTCTCAGGCAACAGCCGAATTACCCACCGCGGAGAGCTGATTCGCGGCATAATTAACAACTGACATATGAGTTTGATAGAACAGTTGCGAGGCGCTATGGAAGAATCGATGCACGTCGGCGAGCAGGAAACGAGCCTACAGGACCAGTCCTACCACACCATTCGACGCAAAATCGTCTACCTGGACTACAAGCCGGGCGAAAAGCTGGGCGTCAAGCAGCTTTGCGATGACCTGGACATGGGTCGCACGCCCGTGCGCGAGGCTTTGGTTCGCTTGGCGCAGGAAGGCCTGGTGCGCACCGTGCCCCAGAGCGGCACCTACGTCTCGCCCATCAACCTCACCCTTGCCGAGAGTGCCTGTTACATCCGCGAGCATCTGGAAAAGCAGGTGATTGTGGAGTGCTGTGCGCGCGCCACGTCGGCCGGCATCGAGCAGCTCGACCGCGCCATCGTGTTGCAGGAAAAGGCCACGGCCGAGGAGGATCGCATCGGCTTCTTTTTGAGCGACAACCTCATGCATCACATGATTTTTAGCATCGCATGTCGCAGCACCGTGTGGTCGTGGCTCGAAGAGACCAATGCCGACCTGGAGCGCTTCCGCTGGCTGCGCGCCGCCACGCAGGTTCTCGACAATCAGGACATCGTGAACGAGCACAAGCAGATTCGCCGCGCTATCGCCGGTCGCGACCCCATCGAAGCGAGCTTTTTGGTCAGCAAGCACCTGCACATGATGTTCCGCAATCAAACCGAGGTTCTGGACCAGTTCCCCGAGTACTTCGAGACCAGCAAGCTCCGCTAACCTGCCAAAAAGGGACAGGTTTATTTTGGCAGGTTTTATCCGAGCAAATGCAACAAGGCCCGGCTCCGTCTTGATGCGGAGCCGGGCCTTAGTCGCTAGAACGGCGGAACCAACTACTCGACCGTGACGCTTTTCGCCAGGTTTCGGGGTTGGTCGACGTCGCAGCCGCGCAGGATGGCGACCTCGCGGGCGAGCAGCTGCAGCGGGACGCTCGCCGTGATGGGGCTGAACACGTCGCGGACTGCTGGCACGCGGATAATGCAGTCGGCGATCTTGTTGATCTCCTCGTCGCCCTCGGTGGCAACGACGATGACCTTGGCGCCGCGCGCCTTGCACTCCATGAGGTTCGACACGGTCTTGTCGTAGGTGGCACTCTTGGTGGCCACGGCGATGACAGGGAAGCCCGGGTCGATCAGCGCGATGGGGCCGTGCTTCATCTCACCGGCGGCGTAGGCCTCGGCGTGCAGGTAGCTGACCTCTTTGAGCTTGAGCGCGCCCTCGTAGGAAATAGCGGCACCCATGCCACGGCCCACGAACAGCGCCGACTGCGCGTCCTTGCACAGCAGGGCGGCCTCATGCACGGCCTCGGTTTGGGTATCCAAAATCCACTGGATCTGCTCGGCCGTATCGGAAAGCTCGCGGAACAGCATGCGCGCCTGCTTGGTGGTCAAGCGGTACTTGACCTGCGCCAGCAGCAGAGCCAAAAGCGTAAGGCTCACGACCTGGCCGATGAAGCTCTTGGTCGAGGCGACCGCGATCTCCTTGTTGGCCTTGGTGTAGATGACGCCGTCGCTCTCACGCGCCACGGGGCTGCCCACCACGTTGGTGATGCCGAAGACCTTGGCACCCTTGATGCGCGCATCGCGAATGGCGGCAAGGGTATCGGCCGTCTCGCCCGACTGGGACACGGCAACGACAAGCGTCGTCGGCGTAATGATGGGGTTGCGATAACGGAACTCGCTGGCCGCCTCCACCTCGGTGGGGATGCGAGCCCAGCCCTCAATGAGATTCTTGGCAATGAGGCCAGCGTGATAGCTGGTGCCGCAAGCGATCACGTAGACGCGGTCGATGTCGTTGAGCTCCTCGAGCGAAAGGCCCAGCTCGTCGATGTCGAGCTCGCCGGCCGGCGTCATACGACCGACCAGCGTGTCGCGCACGACGCGCGGCTGCTCGTGGATTTCCTTGAGCATAAAGTCGGGATAACCGCCCTTTTCTGCCATGTCCAGGTCCCAGTCGATGTGGGTGACCTTGGGCTCGATAACGTTGCCGGCCTCGTCGGTGTACTCGACGCCTGCGGGCGTGAGCTTGGCAAACTGACCGTCCTCGAGCACCACGACATCGCGGGTGGCGTCGATGAGCGCGATGACATCAGAAGCAACATAGGAGCCGGTTTCACCCACACCGACTACGATCGGGGAATCCTTGCGGGCCACGGCGATCACGCCGGGCTCGTCAGCGCACACGGCGGCCAGACCATAGGCACCGACCACGTGGGTGCAAGCCTCGCGCACGGAGGCCATCAGGTCGTGCGTCTCGGCATAAGCCTCTTCGATCAGATGCGCGAAGACCTCGGTATCGGTCTCGCTCTTAAAGTGGTGGCCGCGGTCCTCCAGCTCTTCGCGCAGTTCGGCGAAGTTCTCGATGATGCCGTTGTGGACGATGGCGATACGACCGTCGCAGCTGGTGTGGGGGTGAGCGTTAACGACGGAGGGCTTGCCGTGGGTGGCCCAACGGGTGTGGCCGATACCGCAGGTAGCGTCGCTGTCGATGTTGGAAAGCTCGCTCTCCAGGCCCGCGACCTTGCCCACGCGGCGGATGACGTCGAGGTGCGCCGCAGCGCCCTCGCCCACCTCGAGCGCGACGCCCGAGGAGTCATAGCCGCGATACTCCATACGCTTGAGGCCTGTGACCAGGATGTTCTTTGCAATATCAGAGCCGGTGTAGCCGACAATTCCGCACATAGGATAAGTCCCTTCGTCCGCTTGACTGCAAAACGTCCACGCACAGGGGGCGCTGAGACGCATAACGTTCGAGTATTGTACTCACGCAAACGCAAGCTGATATACCAGAAGTGGTATCTCAACTTAGATACCACTCGATGCACACACGTCCAGCCGGTCCAAACCACCACAAAGGTACCTGCCCCCTTCGTGGTGGTCGCGCTGGCAACGGCGTTTCCCCAGATAAACCTGCCAAAATAAACCTGTCCCTTTTTGGTAGGTTTGGGATGCTACAATCTGGCTTGTACTTGAAACGCATCAAAGGGGCCGCTATGGCAAAGGTAAAAATCAGCGACGTCGCGCGCGAGGCCGGGGTTTCGTTGGGCACGGTTTCCAACGCGCTCAACCACCCCGAAAAGCTGCGCCCCGAGACCCTCAAGCTCATCAACGAGACCATCAATCGCCTTGGCTACCTGCCCAACCAAAGCGCCCGTCAGCTCGCGGGCGGCGCCACCAAGTCCTTTGGCCTGGTGCTCCCCCGTCTCGATCACGGCTTTTCGCTCCAAATCGCCAGCGGCGCCCACAACGAGGCCCGCAAGCACGGCTACGACCTGCTCATCGCCAACGCCGATAACGACGATATTCTCGAGGACCATTACCTGCGCTACTTTATGGGCACGCAGATGTCCGGCGTCATGGTTCAGCCCATGGCATCCCCCGACTGGCACCCCGCCATGGCCAAGATGCCCGTGCCGATCGTCCACCTGGACATCCATTGCTCCGAGCCCGGCTACTACGTAGCGGCCGACAACGAGGCCCAGGGTCGCATCATTGCCGAACTCGCCATCGCCCGCGGCGCGCACCATATTGTCGTCGTCGGCCGAGCAGCATTTATGCAGCTCACCCTACGTGTGCTTGGCATTCACAAGGCCCTCGCTCTGCACCCCGATATCAAGATCGAAGTCATCGACGCCGGCGAATGGAATACCGCTGCCGACGGCTACGGCATCGGTGCCCAAATCGCCGAGCGCCCCGCGAACGAACGCCCCGATTTTGTCGTCGGCCTGACCGACGTGTTGGCCTCGGGCGTTATCTCGGCGCTGGTCGACAAGGGCATCTCTGTCCCCGGGCAAGTACGCGTAGCAGGTTGCGATGGCAACCCACTCGCTTGGAGCGGATCGGTCCCGCTCACTACGGTAGCGCCCCCGGGCTACGAGATTGGCCGCAAGGGCGTTCAATTGCTGATGGAGCAAATCGAGAACAAGGCGCCGGCGAAGCCCAAGCACGTCCACATCGGCTCTGCCGCGCGCACCGTCACCGCAGTCACCGCCGCCGAGGACATCAACCGCCAAGAACTCGTGCGGCCGTTCCTGCTGGAGCGCGCCAGCACCCAGGCAAGCAGCCAGACCGACGCCACGGCCATCAACCTCGGTGCGTATCTATAGCACGCCCGTAAGTATGCTAAGTCGCCGCTTAAGCAAAAGGGGCCCGACCATTGCCGGGCCCCTTTTGCTTAAGTGCAAACGTGGGCAATTGCTCGTTTCAACACCGCAATTGTCTAGCGCACGGCCTTGACTGCCGCTGCCAGGTCGAACAACGTATCGAGCACGGCCTCGCAGCCATCCACCACGTCCTGCGGCAGCGGAACAATGTCAGGAACGGCAAAGACGTGGCAGCCGGCCGTAATGCCCGAGACGCAGCCGTTGCGCGAATCCTCGACCACGGCACATTCCTCGGGAGCAAAGCCCGCGCGCTCGCAGGCGAGCAGATACATCTCGGGGTCGGGCTTGCCGTGCACGACGTCCTCGCCACACGTTACCGTTTCAAACTTGTCAAAGAGGCCGAATGCTTTAAGGTTGCGCTCGGCCGTAACATGGCGCGATGACGTTGCAAGGCCTACGTGATAGCCCGCAGCCAACAGCTCGTCTATGCACTCGGCAGCGCCGGCCTTAAGCTCCAGATCGGTCTTGACCATCTCGTCGCGAATCTCCTTGTGGCGGACATAGATCGCCTCGGCGGTCTCGTGGCTGCCATAATGCTCATCAAGGATGTCCATAACATCGGGCAGCGTGCGGCCGATAAACTGATGGATCAGCGCATCATCAATCGCGAGCCCCAGCTCAGCGGCGCCTGCCTTCCAGGCCCTAATCCCCAAACGCTCGGTATCGACCAGCGTTCCATCCATGTCAAAAATAACAGCCTTGATCATATCGGTCCCCCTCGCCGGATTGCATTACTGCCACTCTACCGCACTTTACAAGCTTGTATATAACGTATATAGCATATTGCACTTTCGTTACATAGCTGGAAGTCTTATGACAAACAGCTCGGTGGGATTATAGTTTCATCCGAGCTTTAATAACTGTAAGGAACTTTCATGCTTTCAGACACCGCCGCACCCGCAGAGGAGCTTCAGGACAAACTCGCAGCACTCGAGCAGCTGCTTTTGGCATACGGACGCGTCGCCATCGGCTTTTCCGGTGGTGTCGACAGCAGCTTTTTGGCCGCGGTCTGCGCCCGCATCATGCCTACCAATACCCTCCTCGTCCATCTCACCACGCCGCTCATCGGCACGCCCGAACAGACTTCGTTTGAGCAGTCCGTTGATGGACAGGCCAATGAGGGGCCGCATTTTAAGCTCCCCGTGCTCAATCTTTCGGTGGATCAGCTGCAGCTCCCCCAAGTAGCCTGCAACGATGCTAATCGCTGCTACCACTGCAAGCACGCCGGCTTTACCGCCATCGTCAACCACGCCAAGTCGCTCGGCTTTCCCACCGTCATCGATGGCAGCAATGCAAGCGATCGCGGTGACTACCGCCCTGGCATGCGCGCGGCAGAAGAGCTCGGCGTACGCTCCCCTCTCATGGAGGTCGGCTTTACCAAGGACGAAGAGCGCGAGCTGCTGCGCGCATGGGGCTATCCCGTTTGGAACCTGCCGGCGGGAGCATGTCTTGCCACGCGCGTCCCCACGGGCGAGGAGCTTACGCGCGAGAAGGTCGATTTGATCCGCACCTGCGAGGACTACCTGCACGATCTTGACCTGGCACAGGTACGCGCGCGCTTGGTCGGCGGCTGCATGCATATCGAGGCCGCACCCGCAGATGTCGCCAAGATTGCCGCGCTCGGCGGCACCGCCGTCGATGCCGAGGGCAAAACCCCGCTGCCCGCCGCCATCGAGTCCGCGCTGCGCGAGCTGGGCTGCGACCATATCTCCCCCGAGGTCACCCCCTACATTCACGGTGCCATGAATCAGTAACCTGCCAATAAGGGACAGGTTTATTTTGGCGGGTTTTATCTGGGGAAACGCAAAATAGCCCCACATACACAACCACCGCAGCTCCATATGAGGCAAATGAATCAGTAGCGTCTATCCCAAATCTTGAGTATTTGTTCGACAGAACGGCCCCTGCCGGCTCCTGCTAGACTGGTAGATTCCCAACCGTCCATCCAGGAGCCTCAATGTCGCGCAAGTCCACCTACAAGCAAGTACTTTCCATCGGCACCGCCGTGGTGCTGGGGTTTGCGCTGTTTACGGGATCGCTCGACGGAGCGCCCAAGCTGCTGTCGCCGCAAAGCGATGAGCAGGCGGCGGCTCTGGCCGAAAAACAAAACGAGAGCCCCAGCCGCACCGACGACGAGGCAGACCTGGTTGCCCGGCTCGAATCGGGAACGGCGAGCTCCCCGGACCCTCAAAACGGCCAGGACTCTGGCGATGGCTCCGATTCCGCCGCAACCGACACCGATGACGACGTTTCCGCGGACAGTGCCGCCACCCCCATCGACGAGGTCGAAAACCCCGACCTCAACCGCGCCCGCGGTGTTTATCTCAGCAGCATTCCCGACTACGCCGGCAACCCCTACGTTGCCCTTCGCGCCGACAGCACGCACCCGCTCGGCACACCATCATTCACGCTCGATGAATACGAGCGCGCTACAGAAGAGGGCTGCTTTAAGAAGTTCTCCAAGCTCGACAGCCTGGGCCGCACCCGCAAAGCACTCGCCTGCGTGGGCCCCGAATCACTCGGTCAAGGCGAGCGCGGCGATATCTCGCGTATCCATCCTGCCGGTTGGCACCAGCAGCGCTACGACTTTATTCCGGGCCAGAGCCTCTACAACCGCTGCCACCTTATCGCCTGGTCGCTCTGCGGCGAAAACGCCAACCGCAAAAATCTCCTCACCGGCACGCGCTATCTCAACGAAACGGGCATGCTGCCGTTTGAGGAGCAGATTCTCGGCTACATCCGCGACACGGGCAACCATGTGCTCTACCGCGTCACGCCCATGTATAACGAAGAGGAACTTGTCTGCCGTGGCGTGCGCCTTGAGGCGCAATCGGTCGAGGACCACGGCAAGACCCTCTGCTTCCACGTATATTGCTACAACCTGCAGCCGCACGTGCAGATCGACTACGCCACCGGTCGCAACCAGGCATCCGGAGACTAGTGCCGACCGCGCCACCCGTAACCCAAAGATGATCTGTTTTCCTCCGTCCCCCAGGGATCAAAAAGGGCCGCCCTGGGTTACCCAGAGCGGCCCTTGCATCGGCATGTATGTTGCAGGCAACGCCACACGCTACTTGGCGCGACCCTCCTCATAGCGCTCGACCAGCTTGGCCTGAACGTCATAGGGAACCTGCTCATAGCCAGCGGGCTTCATGGTAAAGTCACCCGTGCCGCGCGTGATAGAGCGCAGGCGCGTCGAGTAATCCGTCAGCTCGGCGAGAGGTGCCTGGGCGATGACCACGGTGTCGCCGCGTTCATCGGTCTCCATGCCCGTCACGCGACCGCGCGATGCCGAGATGTCACCCATCACGGCGCCGGCGTAGCTCTCGGGAATAGTCACCGTGATTTCCTCGATGGGCTCCAGCACCACCGGGTCGGCATCGGCGCATGCCTTGCGCAGGCCGATGCGAGCCGCCGCGCGGAACGCCATCTCGTTGGAGTCGACGCTGTGATACGAGCCGTCGTACACAGCCACGCGAATGCCCGTGAGCGGGTAGCCGGCAATGATGCCGTCCTTCATGGTCTCCTGGACACCCTTGTCCACGGCGGGGATCAGCGAGCGCGGAATGCGGCCGCCCACGACCTCATCCACAAACTCGTAGCCGTCGCTCGTGCCGTCGGGCCCAATAAGCGGCTCCACGCGCAGCCAGCAGTCGCCGTACTGACCGGCGCCACCGGTCTGCTTCTTGTGGCGACCCTGGGCGCTCGCCGTGCGGCGGATGGTCTCGCGATACGGAATGCGGATCGGCACGCTCTTGGCCACGACCTTGGTGCGATCCTCCAAACGGTTGAGCAGCACCGAAACCTGCGCCTCACCAACGGCGGAGATGATAGTCTGGCCCGTCTCCTCGTCACGATCGATGCTCATGGTCGGATCAGCCTTGCACGCCTTCTCGATAAACGTATAGAGCTTCTCTTCGTCGCCACGGTTCTCGGCCTCGATGGCAATGCGGTACTGCGAGTTGGGGAACTTAAACGCCGCAGCCTCGACCTTACCGGTAATGGAGAGCGTATCGCCCGTCTCGGCCGCCAGCTTGGGCGCCACGATGATGTCGCCGGCATAGGCGTGACCGACCTCGGTCATGTCGCGGCCGCACATCACATACAGGTGGGCCAGACGATCGCTCTTGCGGGTACGCGCGTTGATCAGCTCAAGACCCGGCTCAAGCGTACCCGTCAGCACCTTGATAAAGCTGATGCGACCCTGCTGCGGATCGGCCAGCGTCTTAAACACAAACGCCACCGGACGGTCATCGTCGCTCGAAATCTTGAGCGAATCACCGTCGATGAGCGGCATCTCGCCGTAGTCCGTCGGCGCCGGGAAGTACGTGGCGATGTCGTCCATCAGCGAGTTGACGCCCTGCTCCTTAATGCAATCGCCCGCAAAGACCGGCACAAAGATGCGCTCGGCAATCGCCTTCGACAGCAAGCCCTCAAGCTCCTCCTGCGTCAGCGTCTCCTCGCCTTCCAAGTACTTCATCATCAGTTCGTCGTCAGCCTCGGCCACCAGCTCGCACAGATGGTCATGGGCCTCCTCGGCCTGGGCACGATACTCCTCGGGAATCTCCGACTCAACGGCTTCGGCGCCGTTGCAATGGCGCGCCTTCATGCTCACCAGGTCGATGATGCCATCAAAGTCCTCGCCCTCGCCCCAGGGAAGGGTCACGGCGCCCAGTCGCGTGCCAAAGCGCTCCTGCAGCAGGTCCATCGTGGTCGCAAAGCTGGCCTCGGAGCGCGACAGGCGGTTTACGAACACCGCACGCGCCAAGCGCAGGTCCTCGGCGGCATACCAGAGCTTAACCGTCGTAGGCTGCGGGCCGGCCTCGGCGTCGACCACAAACAGGGCCGTCTCGCAGACGCTCATCGCGGCAAAGGCGTCGCCGATAAAATCGGGGTAACACGGGGCATCGAGCACATTGATGCGCGCGCCCTTCCAGTCGATCGGTGCAATGGTCGTCGAGATGGAAAATGCACGCTTGACCTCTTCGGGGTCATAGTCGAGCGTGGGCTTGGTGCCGTCGTGGCCGCCCAGGCGGGCGGTCTTGCCAGAAAGGTGGAGCATGGCCTCGGCGAGTGAAGTCTTGCCCACCCCGCCTTGGCCTACGAGCACCACGTTCCTTACATTGCCGGTCTTGGGAGCACCCATGATGACCTCCTTGCAGGGCCGCGCGCATTGCGCGACGCCAACGGGGAGAGTTCGCGGTCGGTGCCATCCCGGGAGCAGCATGGTCGGCAGCCGAGCCGACTCACCCTCCAAATGTCCTATGCCACCACCCTACCCTCACGGGCGACCGTCCATGCACACCTTTCGGCACACGTATGAATACAGGCGGCGAGAGGAAGAGATAAGCTTGTGAGGCGATTATTGAACCCCGCCGATGCAAACAAAAAGCCGCCACAGACCGTAAGACCTGCGGCGGCTTCGCCTCAATTAATAGTTGAGCAAATACCTGAGCCTATCCCTCGATACGGCTCAGGAACTCGCGCGTACGCTGCTCGCGCGGATGGTCGATGACCCGCTCGGCCGGACCCTCCTCGACAATACGACCGCCGTCCATAAAGACCACGCGGTCGGCAACGTCGCGGGCAAACTGCATCGCGTGCGTCACGATCACCATCGTCATATTCTGCGCGGCCAGATCCTTGATGACGCGCAGAACCTCGGCCGTCAGCTCGGGATCGAGCGCCGAGGTCGGCTCATCAAAGAACAAGATTTCCGGGTCGAGCGCCAGGGCGCGGGCAATACTCACGCGCTGCTGCTGGCCGCCCGAAAGCTCACAGGGCACCTTGTTCTCGTTGCCCGTCAGCCCCATCTGTGCAATAAGCTCGTGTGCGCGGGCCTCCGCCTGCTCGCGCGGACGCTTAAGCACGCGAATCGGCGCATCGGTGATGTTTTTCATCACGGTATAGTGCGGGAACAGATTGTAGTTCTGAAACACCAGACCAAACCGCGAGCGCGCCTGTTTGGGTACATCGCCCTTTGCGTACACCGCGCCCGAACCCGCATCCGTCGCGACGGCAAGGTCGCCAAACGAGAGCGAGCCACCGTCGAGCGTCTCGAGCAGCGTGGCACAGCGCAGCAGCGTGGACTTACCGCCGCCCGAAGGCCCGATAATCGCCACGACCTCGCCACGCTTTACCTCGAGCGAGATATCCTTGAGCACCTCATTGCCGCCAAACGCCTTGCGAGCGCTTTCGATTTTCATCACCGAGTTAGTCATGATAATAGTCCAGCTTCTTTTCGGCGGCGCCCAACAGCATCTCGACCACGAAGTTGAAAACCCAGTAGATCAGCGCCGCAATCGCAAACGGTACCATGCTCACCTGCGAGGCAACCAGGGCCTTGGCGGTCGAGAACATCTCGCCCACGCCAATGGCAAACGCCAGCGACGTGTCCTTGACCAGCGTGATGATCTCGTTGCCCATCGCCGGCAGAATACGCTTGGCGACCTGCGGCATCACGATATACAGAAACGTCTGCATGCGCGAATAGCCCAGCACCTCGGCTGCCTCGTATTGACCGCGCGGAATGGACTGAAGGCCCGAGCGATAGATCTCGGCAAAGTAACCGGCGTAGTTGATGATGAACGCCACGACACACGCCGTCCACTTGGAATCGGGCGTGAGCGAAATGCCAAACACGTAATACGGGGCAAAGTAGATGGCAAACATCTGCAGCATGAGCGGCGTACCGCGCATGACCGAGATATAGATGCGCGCAATCCAGCGAAGCGGCGCGATTTTGCTCATGCGCATAAACGCCACGGGGATTCCCAGCGGAATCGACCCCAGCAGCGTCAGCACAAACAACTGCAAACTGACCAAGAATCCCTGGCCAAGCATTTGCATCATGACTTGAATAGACATTACTTGAGCACCCAATTATCGAAAGATAGACCATAGCTTGAATACTTGTCGCACAGGTCCTTGACCGTGCCGTCCTCATAGAGTGCCTTGAGCGACTCGGTCACGGCGTCGGCCGACTTGGTGTCGCCCTTCTTAAAGCCAACGGCGTAGTGCTCGCTGGACAGCGGCTCATCAAGCTGCGTATAAGCATCGGGCTTGGCGGCAAGCTGATACTGGGCAATCGAAAGATCGCACGCCACGGCATCGACCGCGCCGCTCTCGAGCTGCATAAAGGCCGTGTTGTACTCGCCGATCGTGTCGAGCGTGGCAAACGTCGCCGCCAGATCCTTCTGGTCACCCTCGAGCACATCCTGCGCAGCGGAATCGGTCTGGGTAATCACGGTCTTGCCGGCAAGATCGTCCCAGCTCTTGATGCCTGCATCCTTCTTTACCACCAGCACCTGCTCGTTGAGCATGTACGGCTCGGAGAACGTGTAGTCGTCCTCGCGACCCTCCATGGTAAAGCCGTTCCAGATGCAGTTGATGGCCCCCGAGTTGAGCAGCGTATCCTTGGCATCCCAGTCGATGGCCTCGTATTTGACCTCCCAGCCCTGCTTATCGGCAACAGCCTTGGCCAGATCGAGGTCAAAACCAGTGTACTCTCCGTCGTCGCCCACAAAGCCGTACGGAGGATAGGACTTGTCAAAGCCCACGACGAGCTTCTTGGACTCCGCAGCGCCCTTCACATCCTTGGCCGCGGCAGAGCCAGCAGCGGAGCCCTTGCCGGCACCACCGCCGCAACCGACAAGACCAAGGCCAAGCACCGTGGCGAGCGAGCCGGCTAGACCAACAAACTGACGACGAGACATATCGGTGTTCATGGTATCCCCCCTTGATGGCACTTTAGTTAAGTAAAGTGGTTCGTGTAACGTCCAGAATCATACACTTTAGCGTGATAGAGCACAAGGGAGGGGTTGCCCGCCGCGTGAGGGGTGTGGGGGTTAAGTTTCCTGCTCTACAGTCCTGCTCACGACGGAGGCCACATTAAGTGGCCTCCTGTTCGTGCGGAACTCGCGATAAACTTAACCCCCACACCCCTCACGCGGCGGGCAACCGTCGTTGGGCTTATCACTGACACGAATAAACCGCTTGCATATCGTCTGCTGGCTTGGCACGGTACAATACTTGCAGCTTTAATTCATGAATTAGTGGAGTTATTGATGGCAGAATCTCGTGCGGAGCGTAAGGCTCGTCGTGCTTTGATCGAGGCGGCTGAGGGGTCAGAGAAGAAAAAATCTTCTCAGAAATCCAAGTCGTCTCAGGACGCGAAGGGTAAGTCGGCCAAGGGCAAGGCTAAGGCCAAGCGTCCCGGCTCTCGTCGGAACGAGGATAAGGCATCTCAGACTCGCTCCAAGCGCTCGCATAAAGATCGGGTTTCGTCTGCGCGTAAGGCTGTGGACCCCAAGTCCCCCTGTTCGATCATGAAATCTTGCGGTGGGTGCACGGCGCTCAATCGTCCTTATAAAAAGCAGTTGGCGGTTAAGCAGGCTGCTATGGAGGAGCTGTTTGCCGAGCTTTGTGAGCGCGAGAGCATTGCTGTCGATCCTATTCGCGGTATGGGCGTCACCCTTGGCGACCCGGGTAAATATCCTGCGCCGCGTGGCTTTCGTCATAAGGCTGCCACTCCCTTTGCTCCCGGTAAGGAGGGCGCTGTCCGTTGCGGTTTCTTTGAGCGCGGCACGCACAAGATCGTTGCCGTACCCGAATGCCCCGTCGAGGCGTCGGGCGCTCGTCAGATTCTCAACGGCATCGCACGCGAAGCTGAGCGGTTGCATATTCCCGCCTTTAACGAGGACAAGCATCTTGGTTTGCTTCGCTATGCCGTCATCCGCTGCGGTTGGCGTACCGACCAGGTCATGGTTACGCTCGTGACCGCCCAGCGTGACTTACCGCATGCGCAGGAATTCTTTGGGGCCGTCGCCGCACTCGATCCGCGCATCGTCACCGTCGCCCAAAACATCAACGGACGCCCCGGCAACGCCATCCTCGGCGAGGAAACCCGCATCGTGTATGGCGCCAAGTGCATGCGCGACCAGCTGCTCGGTTGCGAATTCGATATCTCCCCCACCGCGTTCTATCAGACCAATCCGCAGCAGACCGAGCAGCTCTATCAGCTCGCGATTGACGGCATGGACCTGCAACAGGGCGACGTACTCATGGATGCCTATTGCGGTAGCGGAACTATCGGCCTGTGCGCAGCTAAAGATGCCCAGAAAAAGGGCATCGGCATTATGCTGCTCGGCGTGGAGCGCAACCCGGCGGGCATTGCCGACGCACGTCGCAATGCCGAGCTCAACGGCCTCACCCGCAGCGCCTGGTTTATGGCCGACGACGCCACCGATTGCATCCTGGATGCCGCCGATAACAACGAGCGGGTCGATGTCCTTTCCATCGATCCGCCGCGCGCCGGCTCTACCCCCGAGTTCCTCGAAGCTGCCTGCGCGCTTAAGCCGCGCCGCATCACCTATATCAGCTGCAACCCCGTAACTCAAGAGCGCGACCTGCATCAGCTCCTCGACGGAGGCTATTGCCTGCTCAAGATCACGCCCGTCGACATGTTCCCTCACACCGACCACACCGAAACCGTAGCGGTCCTCGAACGCCGCTAACCGACCTCAGTAGATTTTTGGGACAAGAAAGGGGGCGACCCGCCTGGGCCGCCCCCTTCGCTTGGTTTATAAACTCCGCTACATCCCATTGCGCAGATCGCACACGCCGGCTGCCGCCATCTCGCGCAGCAGCGTCTCGCGGTCGCGCGTCACGATCAAATCTAGCGGGAAGTGAATCTCGTCGAGCATCTTGCGCGCGTGATCGAGCTTGCCAATGGCCATGCCAATGTGGGCATCGGTTGACACGCCAATGCCCACGCCCAGCTCGGCGCAGCGCTCGGCGATCTTGCGGCATACGGCCCAATGCTCAGTGTCGACACCGTGTTCAAGACTATGGTTGTTGATCTCGATAATCTTGTGCTTGGCCTTAGCTGCCAACAGCACCTCGTCGATATCGAACGGCACGCCCGAACGCCCCGTGTGACCCAGCATGAACACCTTGGGGTGCTCCAGGGCATTGATATACATCTCGGTCGTCTGGGCCAGCGTCGCGCCTTCAGCAATCTGCGGATTATGCACGCTCGCAACCAAATAATCCAAATTTCGCGTAACCAAATCGAACAGCGAATGCTGACGGCTGTACGAATCACCGGCAATATCGAGCGTGACAGGAGTGTCCTCGCCAAACAGGCTTCCGTCCAGCGAAACGATATCGGCCTCGGCACCACGCAGCACCAGCACGCCGCTCCAAATGCGCGGCCAGATATCCTGGTTGATAAAGAATTGGTAACTGCGCAGGTCATTGGGGCAAGCCGTAACCATAGAGCTCAGATGGTCGGCAGATCCGAGCACCTGCAGGCCACGCTCTGCCGCCCAGTACACATTCTCCTCAATGGTCGAATATGCATGCGCAGAGAATATCGTATGGGTATGAATGTCACAAGAAAGCAGGTAGGGCATCAGGTCTCCTTATCTGGCACGGCCGTCGCTTATATTCATTGTACGCATAGCCTTCGATAGTCGTAAAACCACTCCATCCCAAAGACACAACGTCCATGACAACGGGGTCTGGCTTAACACCAAACCCCGTTTCACGTAAAACATTGTAGGCAGAGCGCTTTACTTTTAACGATACTCGTCCGCCAACTGTTTCCAAGCGGGTAGCGAATTGATAATCGTTTCGTAACTCACGCAATAGCCCAGGCGGAACCAACCCGGCATACCAAAGCTGTCCGAGGGAACCGCAAGCAACTCATACTTCTTTGCACGCTCGCAAAACGCATTCGCATCGGGTTCCAGCGCCTTCACCCACAGGTAGAATGCACCATCCGGCTCAACATAGGTGTAGCCGTACTCCGCTAGTGCGTCGGTAAGCGCGGTGCGGTTGCGCGCATAGGCCTCGACATCGCTCGGCTCATCGATGCAATCGATGATTACGCGCTGGAAGAGTGCCGGTGCGCATACAAAACCTAGCGTACGGGCAGCACCCGCAACAGCCGGCATCAGACGGGCAGCCTGCGGATTGGTGTTGGGAACCAAGATCCACCCCACGCGCTCGCCCGGCAGCGACAGCGACTTGGAATACGAGTAGCACACGATGGTGTGCTCGTAGATCGAGGGCACCCAAGGCACCTCGGCACCGTACACAATCTCGCGGTACGGCTCATCCGAGATGAGCATAATCGGATTCTCGGGATCGCGCTGAGCGTTGGCCTCGCGCAGAACATTGGCCAGTCGCGTCAGCGTGTCGCATGTATATACGGCACCGGTCGGATTGTTGGGAGAGTCAATGATGACGGCCGCCGTCTTATCGCTGATCGCCTTGAGCACGTTGTCCACGCTCAGCTGGAACGTATCTTCATCGGCGAGCGCCTCAACACACGTACAGCCGGCCTTCTCAATCCAAACGCGATACTCCGGAAAGTACGGGGCGATAACAATAACCTCGTCGCCCGGGTTCGTAACGGCGTTGAGCGTGCAGGTGAGCGAAGCCGCGGCACCCACCGTCATAAATACGTCTTTGCCCTCATAGCTCGTGCCAAAGCGGCGGTTGAGCGATTCGGCCACAGCGGCACGACATTGCGGCAGGCCCGGTGCGGGCGTGTAGCCGTGCAGCTGGTCGCTCGGCAGCTCCAGGGCCTTCTTAATCGACTCAGCCACAGCAGCGGGCGCCGGAACGCTCGGATTGCCCAGCGAAAAATCGAATACGTTTTCCGCACCGATCTGCGCCTTGCGCTCAAGGCCATAGCTAAAAATCTCACGGATGATGGAGCTTTCCGCGCCGCGAGCATACATAGTTTCGTTGATCATCTGTTCCCCTTTCGCATAGGCGCTATTGTACGCTTTAGCCGAGCAAAGTGCCGCAGCAATGTTAATTGGGGACAGACTTAAATGCGTGAAAACGCTCATTTAAGTCTGTCCCCAATCAACAGACGGCCCCATATCGCTCAAAAGAAAAAGCCTCCGCAGGTTTCCCCGCGGAGGCTTTCGCCACAAAGACTATTTGTCGGCGTCGGCGTCGGCATCGACGACGGCATGGTCATCGCCAGCATCATCGGATGCGACTTCGGCATCCTCCTGCATGGCCGCCTGCGCAAAGGCCGCGGCATCAGCCGCCAGCTCTTCCTCGCTCATACGGGGCGTGCGCTTCTTGGTCGGCATGCCGGCCGCCTTGGCATTGCGCTCCTCCTTGGCCGCCAGGATATCGCCCTCGCGCTCAAGGTAGGCGTCCCACTCGTTGTCGAGCAGGGCGTTCACGGCGTCACCCTCGACGGTCTCGCGCTCGAGCAGCACCTTGGCCATCAGGTCGAGCTGATCGCGACGGGCATCCAGGATCTCGACCGCACGACGATGGGCCTCACGCATAATGCGCTGGACCTCAATGTCGATGCGACGCGCCGTCTCCTCAGAGTAGTCCTGATGATCGGCATAGTCGCGGCCCAGGAATACCTGATGCTGCGCCTCACCAAACACCTGCGTTCCAAGCTCCTCGCTCATGCCCAGGCGCGTGACCATCTCGCGCGCCATCTTGGTCGCGCGCTCCAGATCGTTGCTCGCGCCCGACGTGATGTCGTCGCACATGAGTTCCTCGGCAACGCGGCCACCCAAGAACACGGCGAGCTCGTCGAGCATCTCGTTCTTGGTCTTGAGGAAGTGGTCCTCCTGCGGAAGCTGCAGCGTGTAACCCAAAGCCTGGCCGCGGCTGACGATCGAGATCTTGTGGACCGGATCGGAGTGCTCCAGGATGTGACCCACCAGGGCGTGACCGCTCTCGTGGTAGGCAATCGTGGTGCGCTCGGCCTCGGTCATCACGCGACCCTTGCGCTGCGGTCCGGCAATCACGCGCTCCATCGATTCCTCGACCTCGTCCATCGAGATCACGGAACGATGGCGGCGGGCAGCCAACAGCGCAGACTCGTTGAGCAGATTTGCCAGATCGGCACCAGTGAAGCCAGCGGTCATCTGGGCGAGCTTCTCAAACTTAACGTCCTCGTCCATCGGCTTGTTCTCGGCATGCACGCGCAAGATCTGCTCGCGGCCCTTCACATCCGGACGGTCGACCGTAACCTGACGGTCAAAACGACCGGGACGCAGCAGCGCCGGATCCAGAATGTCGGGGCGGTTGGTGGCGGCGATCAGGATGACCGACTCGCTTTCCTCAAAGCCGTCCATCTCGACCAGCAGCTGGTTGAGCGTCTGCTCGCGCTCGTCGTGACCGCCGCCCAAGCCAGCTCCGCGCTGACGTCCCACGGCATCGATCTCATCGATGAAGATGATCGACGGGGCCTGGGACTTGGCCTCCTTAAAGAGGTCACGCACACGGCTGGCGCCGACACCTACGAACATCTCGACAAAGTCGGAACCCGAGATGCTAAAGAACGGCACGCCCGCCTCGCCGGCAACGGCCTTGGCCAGCAGCGTTTTACCGGTGCCCGGAGGGCCAACCAGCAACACGCCACGCGGGATCTTGGCGCCCAGCTTGCGATAGCGATCCGGATCGCTCAAAAAGTCACGGATCTCCTCGAGCTCCTCGACTGCCTCGTCCACTCCGGCAACGTCTTCAAACTTGACCTTGGGGCGTGTGGCCTCGTTGGTCTTGGCGTTGGTCTTGCCAAACTGCATGTTCCTGTTGTTGGCGCCCATCATCTGGCGCATAAAGTAGAACATGATGGCGATAAGGGCGATCGTCGGAAGCACACTCATCGCCAAGTCGCCCCAAAAATCGGGATCGTTGGTGTTGACGATGTACTTGGTATCGGGGTGCTCCGCCATGAGCTCGGCAAGCGAATCGGAGCCGACATAGGTCGAAGAGAAGCTCTTGAGCTCGCTCGTATCGCCCTTGTCCTTTTTTGTCTTCCAGTAGTGACCCGTCACGCTTCCGTCTTGAACCGTATAGGTCAGATCTTCGACGCGATCCTGCTTGATGGCGCTGACCATCTCGCTCGTCGCGAGCTTAACGGTATTGCTGGAGCTGGCAAAGCCGGAACCCATATTAAAGAAGGCATAGCCCAGAAGCGCGCAAGCCAAAAGAAAATACAGCCAGCCCGTACGCGTGGGCTTCTTGCCTCCGGGCATCCCCGGGATCTTTGGGTCCCGGGGAGTCTGGGAATTGTTGTCGTTACGGTCGTCGGGCATCTTACGAATAAACCTCCGGTTTCAAAATGCCCAGATACGGAAGGTTGCGATAGCGCTCGGCATAGTCGAGGCCGTAGCCCACCACAAAGGCATCGGGGCAATGGGTTCCAACATACTTGGGCGTGATGGCCGAGACGCGGTCCTCAACGTCCTTCCACAGGAAGGCGGCGACCTCCAGAGAAGCGGGCTTGCGGCTCTCGAGGTTCTTCATCAGATACTTGAGCGTCAGGCCCGAGTCCAGAATGTCCTCGACGATCAGCACGTCGCGACCGCGGATGTCGATATCCAGGTCCTTAATGATACGCACGATACCCGAGGACTTCACACCGTCGCCGTAGCTCGAAACAGCCATGAAATCGATGTTGGTCGGCAGCTCGATCTTACGCATCAGGTCGCCCATAAAGACCACGGCGCCGCGCAGGACCGCAATCAGCACCAGATCCTTACCCGCGTAGTCGCGCGTAATCTCCTCGCCCAGGCGAGAGACGATACCGTCGATATCCTCCTGCGTGAACAGAACCTTCTCGATATCCGGATGTTGAGAAGTCATGACAACCCTTTCTTGTGCTTATCGCCCACACACCGCCGTATGGACGCGAACTACACATTCTAGCAGCGCACGGGGTAAATTTACCAGCCCGTGCGCCATCAGCGCGGGAATACCGTCAACGTCGCACAGAATAGCAGGCGTGGGACGCTATTCCGCATCGACCACGCGGAGCAGATATGCCACGCGCGTTGCGGCCGTGCACTTAAAACGCTCGTCCGCGCGAACTCCGGCGACCCACACCACGGCACCCCCCGGCGCCGTCCTCACCATGGGCACGCCGGCGCGCTCGGAAACGGGAATGCGAGCCTCACCTAGCAAATCGGATACTTTCTTGCTTCGGCCACTCATCCCTAACGGGCACATCACGTCTCCCGGCGCGGGACCGTCCACCCACAGGCGCGCCAATCGCGCCTCGGCAGGGATCTCGCCACGCGAGCCCGACAGGATCCGCTCACTATCGCTGTCGGCAAAACCCAGGGCAGCCGCGTCTACCAAAGCTGTCACTTCCCCGGCAGCCGCAAGCTCACGGGCGCGGCGCACGATATCGCATCCCGGCTCAACAGCCATCGGTTCTGTGACCAGCATGCGTCCCCCGCCCAACGGCAAACGACCGGGTACGGTAACCCAGTCCGCGACCAGGCCCTCGCGAGCCGCCGGCGCCTTAAACGCCAGCATGCCAAACTCAATGCGTGCGTCAATCCCCGCCGGAAGCGTGACCGAGCCGGTGCCCTCGGCAACGCAGGAAAGGACTCGCTCCACATGTCGCATCTCAGGACGAGCGTCCGGATCGATGCGCTTAATCGCCAGTCGCACGATGCGCCGCGCGATTACCACCTCGGCCGCAGCCAGGCGCCTGGCATCGAGCACCAGCGCACCCGCTGCCTCTTTGCGCAAACAGCTTCGAAACGCCTGTGCCGAAAGCTGAGACAAAAACGCATCCTCATCGCCTAAGATCTCGCAGGCGGCGCCAATCGTCTTGCAGACGCTCGCGTTGCGCTGCGCCACCACTGGCATTACTCGATGGCGCACGTAGTTTCGCAGATACGAGATATCCTCATTGCTCTCGTCTTCACGCCACGGCTGACCATGTACCTGTAGATAGCCCACGAGCTCGCCATGAGTTAGGTCGAGCAAGGGACGTACCACGATATTCCTCCGGCGAGGAATGCTCGATAGGCCAGCGGGCCCCGAACCCTTAATCGCGTTCATCAAAAACGTTTCCGCGCGATCCGAAGACGTGTGCGCGGTGCAGATACGAGCCGCCGTTCGCGGTGTCCCCGTCTGGGCGCAGAGCTCGCGAACATACCTCCGCGCCGCGGCATAGCGCACCTCGCGGGCCGCGGCCTCAATATTGCCCGACTCCCCATCAAAATAAGCGTGCTCCACGCACAGCGGTAAACCATATTTCGCGCAGAGCTCACGCACAAAGGCCTCGTCGCCATCGGACGCCTTGCCGCGCAGATGATGGTTTACATGCAGCACATGCAGGCGCTCGCGAGCAATGGGGGCAACACCGCGCCCGTCTTGGATATCCAGCTTTGATGTGCACGCCATAAGAAGCAGTGCCGTCGAGTCCGCGCCGCCTGATACCATGAGCACGACAGGAGCAGCCTGCTGCCTCGTTCGGGTCTCATCGACTGCCCCGGGCACGGCATGGTGTCCGTAATGCTGTGATACCGTAGGCATTTGCTTCCTCCTCTATTCGTCCGCACCCATTGTATCCTTTGGAATCTTATGTCTCGTCTGCACCTTCATATCCTTGGCAGCGGCTCAAAAGGCAACTGCGCGCTCATCGAAGGCCCCCGGGGGCTCATCATGATTGACGACGGTCTTTCTCGCCGCGAGACATTAAAGCGCATGGCAGAACTGGGGCTCTCGACAGACAACGTCTCGGCTCTTCTCATTACTCATGAGCATAGCGATCACATCAAGGGCCTCGATGTCTGGTGCAAGCACTGGCACGGCCCCCTCTTTGCCAGTAGGGGCACTCTTTCGAGCAAAGAAAATCTTTCGCATCTGCCTGTCGAGGAATTCGATCCCGGTGACACCCTATCCATTGCCGGCATCCACGTGCAAACCTACTCAACGTCACACGATGTCATCAATCCAGTCGGCTATCGATTCGACACCCTCGATGATTCCATCGGCTTTGCCACCGACACCGGAGAGCTATCGAGCCAAGCCATGAACACCCTCAAAGATTGTCGAGTCCTCGCACTCGAAAGCAACCACGATGTGACCATGCTGCGCGAGGGAGAATATCCCCGCTTTCTTCAGGAACGCATCCTGTCTGCAAGGGGACACCTCTCCAATGGCCAAGCCGCCGAAGCCGCGCGCGAACTTGTTACCGATCGCACCGAACAGCTCATTGCCATGCATATCAGCCAAGATAACAATCGTCCGAGCCTTACCGTCAAAAGCTATGCCAAAGCTCTGGCCGCAACCCTGGATGACGAGGTCGGCAGCTCCGCAACCCTTCTCCAAGGATCGCGAAAACTCTCGATACGCCCCGCAAGCCAGCATCGGCCAGCAACCATTCAATAACTGTCCCAGACAGCAAAAGGGGCCGGGAATCGCTTCCCAGCCCCTTTTGTTGTCTTTTAATAGCGAAGAACACCAACGAAGTTATTCGATGGAGATCTTCGTAACGTTCTTCTTCTCGACGATCTTGGGAACCGTAACGGTCAGGATGCCGTCAGCGTACTTAGCCGAGAGGTCCTCGCTCGAAGCGTCCTTAAGATACACGCCACGCGTCGCGCTGTACGAGCTGAACTCCTTCTGCAGGAAGTTCTTGCCCTCGTTCTCCTCGTCTTCCTCGACATTCACGCTAATGGACAGACGGCCCTCGTTAAGCTCGACATCGATATCGTCCTTGGCGACGCCGGTCAGATAAGCCTTGACCTCATAGCCATCGCCCTTATCCTCAACGTCAACGGGGAACGCCTTAGAGGCAATCGAGCTGTTCGCTAGGTCGCTCATATCATCAAACAGATCGAACAGCGAGCTTGCAGAGGGACGAACGCCAAAAACCGAACGATAAGGAACCATGCTAGCCATGTTTACCACTCCTTTTAAGGACCGCCGAGTCATCTTCTAGGTGACTGGGACTTCTTTTGACGCTCGTATATATGCCCACCCAGTGCTCATATATACATCGACTATAAAGTTTTTTGAGTCCGGTACCATAAGCATATCTAAGTGTGTATGACTCAGGTTTTAACAAGGTTAAGGTTCTTTGAACCAGAGCTTAAATAACGAGTATGTTCGCAGCTACAAATGACAGGGGGCTTACAATGAGCGCGTACACGTTGTTGGTAACAAGCTAAAGGGCATCATGGACGACCAAAACCAGAACAATATGTTTATGCCGACGCAGGGGGAAGATACTTCCACGCAGCCGCCACGGTTCCATCGCCCCCACATCTCGCAAGAGCCCATTAATGATCCGGAGCCCGAGTATGTGACGAGAAATCGATATCAAACGCTCGAGGATGCCCAAACGGGACGTAAACATATGGGCGTCGCCTCGGGAGACCCCGTATATCTGAAAGACGCACCATTATCTAAAAACAGCGCAGCTAGTGATGAGCCGATGAAAGCATCCGTCACTCATCACCAAAGAGGTCCTCGACCAAAGCAAACCTTGACGCATTCGGCTCGCTATCTCGAAACGCCAAAACAGGGAAAATCAATCTTCGTTTCGTCAAGTAAACGACGCAAGCAGCATCGACTGACAATCCTGCTTTTGATCATTGTGGCCATAGCAGTTGCCCTTGTTATTCGATTTATCTTCTTTAAATAAAGGCTCAATACCAAAAACGATAAGATCGTCTGGTGTAATTGAGTCATTTACGCCCCGTAAACGCAAAAAAGGGGGGAGGCCGCGAGGCCTCTCGATATCAAGTAACGA
>CALHJX010000368.1:0-37148 GCA_938033385.1 uncultured Collinsella sp.
CGTCATCTGGAACACCGCCTCAATGTCTGCCTGGGTCTGGAGCGTAATGTTCGCAGACGCCCGCTGCGTTCCGACCAACTCGAGCTCGGTGGTCTGCGGCAGCTTCTCGTCGTTAAGGTACGGCGTATCGTAGAGCACTTCCTTAAGCCCAAACAGATGACGTGCACCTGGCACGACGGTGTAGAGCGAGCCCTCGGGCGCCAGTACGCGGGCAAACTCGCGCTCGTTAAAGGGAGCAAAGAGCTCGGTCACCATATCGAAGGCGCCATCGGCCACGGGGATATCCTTCATGTTGGCCACAAAATAGGTCGCATCGCCGCGCTTGGCGGCCAGGCGCACCATCTCTTTGCCCAAGTCGAACCCGTAAGCGTCCACGCCCGGCACCGCGCCCATGGCGCTGGTGTAGTAGCCCTCGCCACAGCAAATATCGAGCAGCGTCATGGGGCCATTCGTAGACGCGGCGCGCCCAGACGCCTGCTTGCGCACCAGCTCGATCATCACATCGCGCAACGGCGCGTAGTATCCACGGTTCAGAAAGTCGCGACGGCTGCGTGCCTGCGACTTGGGATCGCCCATGGAGTCGCCGCTCTTGGACGAGCGCAGCAGATATAGATAGCCCTCGCGCGCACGGTCAAACCGGTGTCCGCCCGCGCACACAGCACCGCGTTCGTCATCCACCAGCGGCTCATGGCAAACGGGACACAACAACATGGCAACTCCTTAGCGCGGACTACACAACGCCCACCATTGTCGCACGCCTTCCCCGCCTAGTCATTGGAGACGTTCTTGAATGACTAGTCGTTTTAGAACGTCCCCCATGACTAGTCGATTAGGAGTATCATCGTCTGCGCAAATAAGCACAAAATAGCATGTTAGAGATTGAGAGCGTATGGCTGACACCGCATCTAAGCACATTGACATGACCACCGGATCGCTGTGGCGCAATGTTCCCCTGTTCGCCTTCCCCGTGGCCGCCACGAGCATCTTGGAGCAGCTGTCGAACCTCATCGCCACGGTCATCATCGGTAACTTCTCGGGCGACCAGGGAACCCTTGCCATGGCGGCGGTCGGCTCCAATGTTCCGCTTACCAGTCTTATGCTCAACCTGTTTATCGGCATGTCGCTTGGCTCAAATGTGGTCATCGCCAACGCTATCGGCCGCAACGATCAAAACATGGTCAAACGCGCCGTCCATACCTCAATTTTAATGGCGCTCGTGGGATTTGTCGTCATCGCACTGGGTGAGATCTTTGCCGAGCCCATGCTCGCCGCGCTCAACGTTCCCGCCGAAACCATGCCGCTCGCTTCGCTCTACCTACGCGTCTTTTTGCTCAGCATGCCCTCAATCTTGCTTTACAACTTTGAGGCCGCGATCTTCCGCTCCGTCGGCATCACCCGCATGCCGCTGCAGGCGCTTGCCGTGTCCACCGTCCTCAACATTGGCCTGGACCTCATCTTTGTCCCCGTACTCCACTGGGGCGTCGCGGGCGTCGCCATCGCCACCGCCATCGCCTACACCGTCAGCGCCGCAACGCTCTTTATCCGCCTGCTCAAGACCGACTCCGTCGTCCGCGTCACCCCGCGCGACCTGGCTATCGACCCCGTCGCCCTCAAGCGCATCGTCAAGATCGGCCTGCCCGCCGGCATCCAAAGCGCTGTCTTTGCCGTCGCCAACATCATCATCCAGTCTGCCATCAACAGCCTGGGCACCGAGGTCATGGCGGCATCGAGCGCCGCCATGAGCCTGGAGTACGTGTGTTACAACCTGCTCAACAGCTTTAGCCAAGCTTGCACCACCTTTGTGGGACAAAACCACGGTGCCCGCAAGATCGACCGCTGCACCAAGACGCTCAAGGTCTGCCTGGTCGAAGGCGGTATCGTTGCACTCACCACGATTATCGTTATTGTCGGCCTGGGGCGCGAGATCCTGTCGCTGTTCAACAGCGATCCCAACATCGTCTCGATTGGCTATATCCGCGTGTGCTCGATCTTCCCGGCGTACGCCTTTAGCATGTTCTACGAAAACATGTCCGGCTACCTGCGCGGATTTGGTATCTCGCTCACGCCCGCCCTCATCACCATGATCTGTGTCTGCGGCATCCGCTTCTATTGGGTGTTCTGCGTGTTCCCGCACTTCCGCACCTTTGCGAACATTATGATGGTCTACCCCATCAGCCTGGGCACCACGGCGTTCTTTATGGTCGTGGCGGTACTACTCTGCCACCCGGCACGCACCTATCGCGCCACCCAAGCCAAAGCGACAGCCCGCTAAACACCGCACTCAACGCCATGCCAGTCATTAATTGACAATATGTGAGCTCATATAGTCGATAAAGCGCCTCGTGGCGATGGGCATGGTGTCCCAGCTGCGCCAGGCCGCCACTACGTCGCGTGAGGGAGCATGCACGATGGGCCGCACACGAATATCGGCCCGCATGCCTTCCACAGTACGACGGTAGAGCATACTCACGCCTAGGCCCTCCTCCACCATCGCCATGATGGTGTAGTCGTCGGTGACCTCGCTCGTCACGTGCGGCGACAGGCCATGCGCCGCGAATGCATCGAGCACCAGGCTCTGTTCGCCCTCATCCAGCAGTACAAACGGCTCGGACGCCAGGTCGGCGAGTGTCACCTTTTCCTTTGCCGTCAGCGGATGCGCGGCCGGCAACAATGCCACCAACTCGTCGTGATAGACCACGCGCTTCTCGAGCCCAGCGGTAAATCCGCGTGCCGTAAAGCAAAAATCAACCACGCCATCGTGCACCCACTGGGCGTTGCGCGTGTAATCGCCCTGCTTGAGGGTAAAGCGTACGCCCGGGTGCAGGGCTCCAAAATCGCGGATCACGCGCGGCAATACGGTTCGACTCACGTTGGTAAACGTCGCGATGCGAATATCGGTCGACGAAAGTCCCAGCAGCTCCTGGCGCTTGCCCTCGAGCTCGGCCTCGGCGGTCACAATCTGGCGCAGGTACGGCAGATATTGTTTACCGTCGCGTGTAAGCGAAACGCCCTGCTTTCCGCGCTCGATAAGCGTGGTACCCAGCTCGCACTCGAGCGCCTTGACGGCCTGGCTCACCGCACTTTGCGTATAGCCCAGCTCGTCCGCCGCACCCTTCAGGCTGCCGCAATCGACCGCCATACACACAATCTGATACCGCGATGCCATCGTGCCTCCCCATCGATGTAGCCGTAAAACGTTTTGCCAGGGCTTTTTCTTCCGACATTAGCATTTCTTAATCATACTGAAGATACATTCGCTTTACTACATCCAAATCTGGGAGCAGAATCCTTTTTACGAAACCGTTCTGTAACAAAAGGAGTCCCATGGATCGCAAAAAAGCAATCGCGCTCTCATTTTCCGTTCCCGTCGCATGGGGCTTTTCGTACCCCCTCATGAAGATCGGCATGGACAGCATGAACGCCACGAGCATCGTTGCGCTGCGCTGCATCATCGCCTTTGCGGCCTGCCTGCTGCTCTTTCACAAACGCACTTTCCGCATCAATCGCGACCTTATGGTTCGCGCCGCCATTATCGGTGCCATCATGGCAACCGAGCTCACCTGCATGTGTCTGGGCTCCAGCCTCACTTCTGCCTCCACCGCCGGCTTTTTACAGAGCCTGACGGTCGTGATTGTGCCGTTTGCCAACGCGGCCCTGCTGCGCCGCGTCCCCGAGCGCAAAGTGCTCATCGGCACGGCTATCGTCACCTGCGGCATGCTGCTGCTCTCGGGCGCCGACTTCACCAGCCTGAACCCGGGCGCGCTCATCATGCTGCTCTCAGCCTTTGTCTATGCCGGTCATATCATTGTGGCGAAGCGCTTTGTCGAAGATGTCGACCCGCTGGCCCTGGGCGTTTGGCAGCTGGGCTTTGGCGGCCTGTTCTCGGGCATTGCCGCATGCGTCTTTGGCGGCTTTACCCTTCCCAGTACGCCCAGCGAGATCGTGGTCGTCATTGCCCTCGCGCTCATCTGCTCTGCCTACGGTTTTATCACCCAGACGCTCGTGCAGCCCCACGTGCCCGCCGAGACCACCGGCTTCGCCTTCTCGCTTGAGCCGGTCTGCTCCGCTGTCTTTTCGTTCTTCTTGGTTGGCGAGGTCCTGAGCCCCATCGCCTTCTTTGGCGCCGCCCTCATCCTAACCGGCGTCATGGTGGCAACCGTCGAGCTTCCGCGCCTCCGCGCACATGAACAGGCTCGCATGGCAGGAGCGCCCGAGCACGTCTCGTAGACCCCGCTCTTCATACAGCCGTGGCATAAAGGCAACCGGTGCGCCTTTACAATAGATGCCAACAGAGCATCTGCCATAAAGGAGCCCCATGGACACCGCGACCCGCGACCGCAACATAGCAACTTGGTTGGGCGATGCGCCGCAGCCGGTACGTGACACTACGAACCAGCTGCTCGAGCGCATCGCCCTCTTGCGTGCCGAACAGACCATCTACCCGGCACAAGACGACATCCTCAATGCCCTCGCCTACACGCCGGCCGACCAGGTCAAGGTTGTCATCTTAGGTCAAGACCCCTATCACGGACCCAACCAGGCCATGGGGCTGTCGTTCTCGGTCCCCGCAACGCAAACCAAGTTGCCGCCGAGCCTGCGCAACATCTATAAGGAGCTCAAAGCCGATCTGGGTTGCCCCATCCCCGCCACGGGAGACTTGACACCATGGGCACAGCAGGGCGTCCTGCTCCTCAACACTACGCTCACCGTGCGCGAGCATGCCGCCAACTCGCACGCCAAACTGGGCTGGAGCACGCTCACCGACTACGTTATCGAACGCTGCTGCCAGCTGCCCCAGTCGGTCGTCTTTTTGGCATGGGGTCGCTTTGCCCAGCAGATGGTCGAAGGCAAGCTCGTCGCAACTGGTGCGGGCAAGGCAACCGGCAAGTTCTGCCTGGCCTCTACGCACCCCTCGCCGCTTTCGGCCAACCGTGCCACAGCAGAACTCCCCGCCTTTATGGGGTCGCGTCCCTTCTCGGCAGCCAATCAGCTACTCGAACAGCACGGCTCGACCCCCGTCAACTGGACTTGCCTCGGCTAAAAGTCGATACATCAAAAATGCGCCCGACGGCTTTCCATCGGGCGCATTTCCTATTCGGGCCAAATAAATTGTGTGCGGCCGGCCTCGCCGCCATCGATTAGCAGACTCTGCCCGGTCATAAACCGGTTGGTCACGCCCACAAAGTAGATCCACTCGGCGATCTCTTGGGCGGTGGCCCAGCGCTTAAGCGGCGTGAGCTCCATAATCTGGTTCCACAGGTGTTCGTCTTCCATCACGCAACGGTTGAGCGGCGTGATAACGCCGCCCGGGTCCACACTGTTGGCAATGGCCTGCGGTGCCAGGCGGTTTGCAAGGTTCTTGGTGTAGGCGATAACGCCGCCCTTGCTGGCAGCATAGGCAGGAAACTCCGATCCCGTATGCCCGCTCGCCGACCCCACATTGACCACGGATTTGATAGCCGGCGCCGGCTTGGCGGCAAGCCCCTCCCCCGCAAAGGCGTAGCGCTCGGTCACGTTGATGGTGCCATACAGGTTGGCGGCGATGTCGTCAGCCGAATCCTGCGTACCGGCAACGTTCACGATCACCTGGGGTTCAAGGTCACCTGGAAACGAGTCAGGCTCGCGGACATCAACAATCAGATGGCGGTAGCGCTCGTGTTCGATCACCGCCGGCAGCAGATCAAAGCCCACGACCTCGTGGCCCTCGTCCAAAAAGCGCTGCACGCATGCGGCTCCGATACCGCCCGAAGCGCCCGTGATCAAAACCCGCATACTTGCTCCTTAGGCGGTTGCGTGGCGCTCGAGGTACTCGGAGCCCACATTCTCGCGCTCCCAGCCGCGCACGACCTTGTAGCCCACGGGGCTCAGGAAAACCTCGCACAGCAGCTCGGCAACAGCGCCGGTCAGCGAGCACATAAGGACCTGCACCCAGGTCCAACCAAAGAACGTGTGGCTCACCACAATGGCAAAGACCAAGTTGTCGATAAACTGGCCAACACCCGTGGACACATAGGAGCGGAAGGCGAAGCTCGCAAAGTTATTCTTTTTGAGCATGCGGCCGAGCGACTGGTTGAGCGTGGAGTTAACCACGGCAGAAACGAGCATTGCCAGCGAAGAGCCCAGCACCGCGTACCAGGTGCCGCCAATGGTGGCGTTAAGGGCGGTGTTGACCTCGATCATGCCGGTGTCGTAGTAGGCGCCCCACATACCGGGCGTGAGCGAGCATGCCCAAAAGCACAGGCTCACGGCCAGGTTGACCAGCAGCGCGAGGATAGAGATTTTGATGGATGCCTTGGCGCCAAAGCGCTTGCAGATCATGTCCTGGCACAAAAACGAAACCCAGCTCACCACAAAGCCGCAATCGAGTGCCAGATACGGCAGGCTGATAAGCTCTTTGTTGGCCAGCAGGTTCATCATGATGACGCTCACGAAAAACAGCGAAACCGTTGCCGCGGGAATGCTCCGCAGCAGGACCTTGTAGTCCTCCATGACCTTCTTGATCATTATGTACTCCTTTGGTTTTAGGTTTAACGAGCAGGATATCGGACCCGAACTGCTCGGACGCCCCGGTCTTGAGACGACGGTGGGTATGATAGCCGCTCGCGCGGCATAAGGCAAACAAACGGCGCGACAGCCCCACAGGACCACCGCGCCAATGCGTTAAAAGGCCACGTTGCCAAACTCCGACAGGATAAGGTCGGGGTTGTGGTCGGTTGCCCAGTCCACGTTCCACGGGCTCGTGAACAGCAGCAGCTTACCGCCGCGCATGTCCTCGACGCGCAGGGTGTCGCGCGTGAGCGAAAGGCCCGGGATATCGATGGTGTCGGGGTCGTTCTGGATCCAGCGGATGTCCGTATAGGGCAGTGGCTGGCGACGAACCTCAACACGGTACTCGGCCTTGAGGCGGCGCTCGAGTACCTCAAACTGCAGCACGCCGACCACGCCCACGATGACGCTCTCCATGCCGGCACCCAGCTCGCGGAAGATCTGGATGGCGCCCTCCTGGGCAAGCTCCTCCATGCCCTTGACGAACTGCTTGCGCTTGAGCGTGTCGACCTGCGTAATGCGAGCGAACATCTCGGGGGCAAACGTCGGGATCTGCGGATACTGCACGTGGCGCTTGCCGGAGCACACAGTGTCGCCGATGCTAAAGATACCCGGATCGAACAGGCCCACGATATCGCCCGCGTACGCCTCGTCCACGATGGCGCGGTCGTCGGCCATCATCGACGTGCCCGTGGCAAGCTTGAGCTTGCGGTTGCCCTGCACGTGGAAGGCGTCCATGCCGCGCTCGAACTTGCCCGAGCAAATGCGCACAAAGGCGATGCGGTCGCGGTGGTTCTTGTCCATGTTGGCCTGGATCTTAAACACAAAGCCGCTAAAGTCGTCGCGGCAGGGATCGACCGGTTCGCTGGTGAGCGTATCGGTATAGGCGCGCGGCGTCGGGGCCAGACGCAGGAACTCCTTCAGGAAAGGCTCCACGCCAAAGTTGGTAAGCGCCGAGCCAAAGAACGCCGGGCTCAGCTTGCCGCAGGCCACGGCATCCAAATCGAGCTCGTCGCCGGCACCATCGAGCAGCTCGATATCGTCCATCAGGTTCTTATGGTTCTCCTCGCCGATGAGCTCGTCCATGGCGGGGTCGCCCAGCTCGGCCTCGACCTCGGCGACCTTCTTGGTGGCGTTGGCGTGGCCATCGCCCTCAAAGGCAATGACGCGACGGGTCTGACGATCGAACACGCCGCGGAAGTTGCGGCCGCTGCCGATCGGCCAGTTCATGGGATAGGTGTTGATGCCCAGAACATTCTCGATCTCTTCCATGAGCTCAAACGGATCGCGGGCCTCGTGGTCGAGCTTGTTCACAAAGGTGAAGATGGGAATGTGGCGCAGCGTACAGACCTTAAAGAGCTTTTTGGTCTGGGCCTCGACGCCCTTGGCGCCGTCGATGACCATGACTGCGGCGTCGGCGGCCATAAGCGTACGGTAGGTATCCTCCGAGAAGTCCTGGTGGCCGGGGGTATCGAGGATGTTGACGCAGGCGCCGTTATAGGTGAACTGCAGCACCGAGGAGGTAACGGAAATGCCGCGCTCCTTCTCGATATCCATCCAGTCCGAGACGGCGTGCTTGGCCGAGCTCTTGCCCTTGACCGAACCGGCGGTCTGGATGCTGCCGGTATAGAGCAGCAGCTTCTCGGTAAGCGTGGTCTTACCGGCGTCCGGGTGGCTGATGATCGCGAATGTGCGGCGCGACGAGATTTCATCCGACAGGCTTGCCATGCGGATCCTTTCTTGCATTGAGTGCATTACGTCGATGTAACCGCCCTATTGTAGCCGCGAAATCCCGCTCTAGGGCGCCTATCAGGACAAATTCATCAGTTGGGGCCTGGGTAGCCGGCCCAATCCACATTTGCCTCTTGCATAACTGTGCATAGTGTATATATACTGTGCTTACCGGTTATATACACGTGTAGCCCAACAGCTAAGGAGCCGCTGTGGACATCATCCTATCCAATTCGAGCGATAAGCCCATCTACGAGCAGATAACCTCGCAAGTCAAAGCTCAGATCTTATCGGGCACGCTCGCTGCGGGAGCCAAACTCCCCAGCATCCGTGCACTCGCGAGCGATCTTGGCGTGAGCGTCATCACCACCAAGCGCGCCTACGCCGACCTGGAGCAGCTCGGGTTTATCTGCACCGTGCAGGGCAAGGGCTGTTTTGTCGCCGAGGGCAACCAGGAGCTTTTGCGCGAAAACCAGCTCTGCCATATCGAAGAGCTGCTTGCGAAAGCGGCAAGCCAAGCCGAAGCCTTGGGCGTCACGCGCGACAAACTGCACGAGATGCTCGACCTGGTAGCCCCCGAAACCATGCAGTAGCCATCTGCAAGAAAGGCTATACCATGCAAAACTTGCTAGAACTCAAAGGTGTCTCACGCCGCGTGAGCGACTGTTTTTCGCTGCGTGATGTCACGCTCGCCGTGGAGCCCGGCCAGATTGTTGGCTTTGTGGGCGCTAACGGTGCCGGCAAGACAACGACCATTCGCGCCGCGCTCGGGCTTATCAAGCTCGATGCCGGCGAGGTGCGCCTGTTTGGGCAGCGCTGTGGCGCCGACGCGCCCGATGAGACACAGCGCTGCCTGCGCTCCCGCGTCGGTCTTGTCCTGGACACATGCCCCTTCCCCTCCACGCTCAAGGTGGGCCAGATCGAGTCGCTCGTAGGCCCGGCGTACCCCACGTGGGACCGCGAAACGTTCGCCGGATTCATCAACCGGTTTGGCCTCGATCCCAAGACAAAAGTCAAGGACCTCTCCCGCGGCATGGGCATGAAACTGCAGCTTGCCTGTGCACTCAGCCACAATGCCAAGCTGCTCGTTTTGGACGAAGCCACCGCGGGCCTCGATCCCATGGCACGCGAGGAACTGCTTGATGAGCTGCTTGCCTTTGTCGCCGACGGCCAGCACAGCGTGCTGCTCTCGAGCCACATTACATCCGACCTCGATCGCGCCGCCGACCGCGTCATCTGCATCGATAACGGCTCGATTATTTTTGACCTACCGCGCGAGGATATTACCGACCGCGCCGGCATCGCCCACTGTACCCAAGCGCAGGCTGCCGAGCTTATGGCTTGCGTCGAAGGCGCCCGTGCCGTCCACCACGTCTACAGCGTGGACGTCCTCGTACCCAACCGTCGCGAAACGCTCGAGGCCTTTCCCGAGATTCCCTGCGATCGGGCAACCATTGATGACTATCTGCGCCTCACGCTGAAAGGGGCTTCGAAATGAAACGCGCCTTTATATCCGAGCTCGCCATCGTTCGCACGCTCGTCCCGAGCATCGCGGGCGTCAGCCTGTTTATATTCGTCGTGTTGACCCTCGCCAACGCATCGGACGGTGATTCCGGCATAAGCGCCGGCGCCTGCGCCGTCAGTGCCATGTCACCCATCATATTCATGAACTCACTGGCTGGCTACGATAACCAAAACGGCTGGGAGCGCTATCGGGCAACGCTGCCGTTCTCGCGCAAAGACATCATCTGCGCACGCTACCTGTGCATTATTGCTTTCTCGGCCGTCATGGCATGCGCCGCCGTGCTTTTGAACATCATCGCCCTTCCGTTCTTCGATCACACGGGCATTCCTTCGACGGGACAGACCGTCTTTGAGATCACAATAGCCTCCGCCGCATCGATGCTCATCTCCCTCATGATGATGTTTTTGGCACAGCCGCTGTTCTTTCGATTTGGACACATGGAGGCGCTGCGCCTTTCCGTCGGCCTGTTTGCCCTGATGGGCTGCGGTACCATGGCAATGCTGAGCTCTTCCAACCCCATTAGCAACTGGCTCATGTCGATTGCCGGAGCGAATCCCGATCCTGCCGTCCTTGGCGGTCTGTGCGCAGGAATTGCCGTACTGGCCCTCGCGCTATGTGCAATCAGCTGCACCGTCAGCACCAAGGTTTATCGAGTACGCGACCTGTAGCCACGCGAGTCTCAATCCACGAAGGGCGCGATCGCCGCCCGCAAATCCGTGACAAATGGCATATCCCCGACGTGCGCCGCCGTGCTACTTGAGCAGCGGCTTGGGCAACGGAATACCGGCGGCGATGACGGCGGCGATGATCATACAGACGATGCCTTTGAGCGGGAAGCACATGAGCAACAGGCCCACGACCATAACGGGTTGGCGCATGACGGCGCCCATCATCGAGGCTGTGCAGACGGCGACGCAAAAGACCGGATCGGCGCCGGTGAGGATGGCAAGGCCGTAGCCCAAGCTCACACCCGAGAAGATAACCGGGAAGAAGTGGCCGCCACGCCAACCAAGGTTGATGAGGGCGGGCGTCAGCATGGCCTTAACAAGACCGGTCGCGATCAGCATGCCGGCGGGGATGGTCAGGTAGGTTTCCATGAGCACACCGGCCTGGGTCTCGCCGGCAAACATGGTGTAGGGCAGGACCGTGCCACAGATGGCGAGCGCCAGACCGGCTAGCATGGCCTTGACGACAGGACGTTCCCCTATTGCATGGGCAAATGCTTCGCTCGCGTGCTCAGAGACAAAGTACAGCCAGCCGCAGACCGTGCCGATCAGCGCAAGAGGAATGAGCCAAGCAAGCTCCAGGTTGCCCACCTCGGCGGCCTCAAACCTCGGCATGCCCATGCCGCCGCCCACAAGCTGGCCAAGCAGCAGGTAGGTACCCAGACCGCCGGCAATCGCAATGCCGTAAACCACGGCCTTTTGCGCCTTGGGGAGCTTGATGGTGATCTCGTCGGATGCGGAGTCCTCAGCATCATTGGCACCCTGGCCGTCGGCGCTACCGGCAAGCGGTGCCACAAAGCCAAAGACGGGCGCGGTAAAGAGCGCCGTCAGGGCAGCCTGGGTACCCAGCAGCGTGAGTTCCCTAAACTCGGCTCCAAAGCGACGCATGCGATCGCCGACCCAGCTGCACAGTCCCGCAATGACGCCGGTCAGTCCAGCTTCCGGTCCAATGCTGCCGCCAAACAGCAGCGGCAACAGCGCGGCAAGCGACAGCTTGCCCAGATTTTCGTAGGGGTAGCACCCATCCTGTTTGACCTTGGTCATGACCTGGTTAAGGTCATCGGTCTTGGTGCCCGTCATCTTTTCGTACAGGCCAATCAGCAGACCGCCCAGCATGCAGACGAAAAACGGGTACGGCAAAAAGCCAAACGGGCCGTTCGCGAGCTCGGGCGAAGCGACGCCCAGCGCGTGCGGAATCTCGGTCCATAGATAGTCGATACCGTGCTCCATCGCAAAAAAGAACAGCCAGACCGCGGCACCTGCGAACGCACCGGTCACGGCAACGCTAACTAAAAACAGCGCGCGGTTTGTGGGTTTGGCAAGGTTATCCATCGGGTCCTCCCGCGGTCAAAGTCGACATAGATGCGTTTTATTGTAGAGCGAGCGTTGCCCGAACGAGCCAACCATCCACGCCGCGAACGGCACCATTGGGAGCCATAGTGGGGCAGGCTCAAGACTTATCCGTTGATAATCGAAGCAATCTCGCTCAAATCGTCGGCAAAGTAGATGCCCTGCTGGCGCCGTGGGCTCGATAGCCCTTTATCAATCATGTGCCCGAGCAGTGCCTTGAGGTCGTTGTAGTAACCGTCCAGGTTATACAGGATGCACGGAGCACTCAGGTGCCCCAACGACACCGCGGACATAACCTCGGCAATCTCCTCGAGCGTGCCCGTCCCGCCGGGAAAGGCAATGAAGGCATCGCCAAGCTCGATCATCTTGGCTTTACGCTCGGCCATATCGCTCGTCACGATGAGGTCGTCGATACCGTCATGTTGAAACTCGGCCTCGATAAAAAAGCTCGGCTCAACACCCGTCACGTGTCCACCTGCCTCGAGTACGCTATCGGCGAGCGCGCCCATCAGTCCCGACTTGGACCCGCCGTATACCAGCGCGTGTCCGTTGGCGCCAATCCAGCTGCCTAGTTCCTGTACCGCGGGCAGAAATGCCGGGTCATTGCCGGCACTGGCGCCCAGATACACGGTGATATTCATTTCAGTCCCCCTTGTTGTGGCGCACGACGTTCGTTTTAGCGCTGGCGTCGACGATACTCGCGCACGCGGCGCGACAGGTCGGCGAGCTCGTCACGATCGAGCTCTTCCAAATGCTCCAGATCGTCCATAAAGCGCGCCATGGTGTCCTTTTGGCGCAGCTTGATGAGCGTATTGCAGTAGTTCACCGCCACACCCGTGAGCATGGCGATGTAGAAGATGCTGATAACGCTCAGGACAACGGTAATGGCGCGGGCAACCGGCGTTTCGGCCGGGATATCGCCAAAGCCGATGGTCGAGACCGTCTCGAAGCTAAACCAAAGTCCATCGCCAAAGGTGAGGGTCGTAGGCTCGGACAGCCAGACGGCCGTCGAACATAGCAGGTAAAAGATAAGAAACAGGCCCGTGATGCGCGCAAAGCCAGCCTGGCGCAACACGTCGGCAAGCGTCCTCAACTTGTTCATCGCGACCCCTTTTCCCAGACGCCCAATCACGTTTGCTCGGTATTGTCCCACAACCGGCAGTTAGGGACGTTCCTTTTGTGCCGGCAGAAAGGGACTGTCCCCAACTGCCGGGCGGGAGCGTTTAGCGGTGCAGCCGCCGGCTAGGCAGGCTGAGCTGGTATCCTTATGCGGTATTGTCTCGATTCGTTAGGATTGCACGTGAGAGCTACCGTCGCCCTTCGTTTAGTTATATCTCGCGCCTTGGTCATCGTGCTTGTCGCGCTTACCGTGCTGAGCGCCGCCGCGCCCGCCCCCGTCTATGCCGCCAACACCGATCAGCCAGTCAAGACGGTCCGCGTTGGTTGGCTCGTCAACAACGAGGGCTTCCAGGACGGCACCCCCGGCGAGCGTCTCTCGGGATGGGGTTACGAGTACCTCCAGACCCTGTCGTACTACACGCCCGGCTGGCGGTACGAATACGTCTCCGGCACCTTCACCGAACTTATGGACATGCTCGAGGCGGGCGAGATCGACCTCATGCCCAACATCTCCTACTCCGAGGAACGCGCCCAAAAGCTGCTCTTTTCCTCGAACCCCGAGGGCACCGAGCGCTACTACATCTACGCCAAGCCCGAGCGCGACGATCTGGCCAAGGGTGACCCCCAAGCGCTCCAAGGCCTTACCATCGGCTGCAACCCCGGCGTTATGCAAACCTCCGTTGGCCAGCAGTGGCTCGCCAACGAAGGAATCACCTGCACATACAGGGAGTATGACGGGAACTCCGTTCTCTTTGACGCGCTCGCAAACAACGAGGTCGATGCCATTATCATGAACGACACGGCCTCGTCGCCCAGCGCCTCCCCCATGTTCTACATTGGTTCGAGCGACTACTATTTTGCCGTCCCCAAAAGCCGCCCCGACCTGATGGACGACATCAATGCCGCCATGTCGGCAATCGCCCGCGTCAACCCACGCTATATCGACGAAGTCAAATCTAACTACTCGGCCCAAAACAGCGGTTCATCATCGCTCAACGGCCCCGAACGTTCCTGGCTCAAAGCAAATGACAACACCATCACGCTCGGCTACATTACGGGCAAACTCCCCTACTGCAACGAAGACGAAAACGGCGAAATGGAAGGCTCGCTCACATCGCTTGCGACGACGCTACACGATAAATTTGGCATTACGGTCAAAACCGTCGCCTTTGATAGCTACAAGATGATGTCAAAGGCCCTGTCAGAGGGAAGCATAGACGTTGCGCTGCCGGCATACCGAGATTACTGGTTCGCCGAGCAATCAGGCGTTGTGCAGTCGGTATCGTTGGGGACCATGCCCCTCACCGCCATCCACACCGGCAGCAACCTGAACAAAGACCTTCAGAACATCGCCTGCACCAAATCATCGTTTGTCAACAAAAATGCACTTGAAAGTCTGTTCCCCACAGCGACCGTAACCGAATACCAATCCGACGATGAAGCGTTCGACGCCCTCAGGAAGGGAACGGCACACTGCATCGTCGCTCCCAGTTCACGCGTAAAAACCATCGGTGACCGTTATGATCTCGAGGACTGCGAGACGGTCGAGCTCCCTGACACCTGTGACCTCGCGTGCTTGATGTCGCGCGGCAAGCCCGAGCTGTTGGGAATCATCAACAAGGGCATCATCAATGCCGGAGAATCGCTCTCCGCAAGCAATTTCTCCTCCACGTCGTACACGGCCCAGGAATCCAACACGCTTCAATTCCTTTACCGCAACCGCACCGCCATTGCAGCTACCCTCATCGGTATGTTGTCGGTCGGCATCGTCCTGCTCATCTGGGCGCTCGTGCGCGCTCGAACCGAGCGCAAAAAAGCCGATGCTGCCAACGCCGCTAAGACGGCATTCCTCACGCGCATGAGCCACGACATCCGTACGCCGCTCAACGGTATCCTGGGCCTTATCGAAATTGAAGAATTGAAGGAAGGCGATATGCAAGTCGCCCGCGAGAGCCGTGCCAAGGCGCGCGTTGCCGCCAATCACCTGCTCTCGCTGATCAACGACATCCTCGAGATGGGAAAAATCGAAGACCGCAAGCTAACACTGGAACATGCGCCTTTTAACCTCAAAGAGCTTTGTGATGATACGCTGGTGCTGTGCAAGCTCCGCGCGTCCAGTAACGGCATCACAATGCAGGACAATAGTCTGCCGTACGCCACGGGGCCATACGTAATCGGCAGTCCCACCCATATCCGACAGGTCATGATCAACCTGTTAGACAACAGCATTAAGTACAACAAGCACGGCGGCTCCGTCACCTTTAGTTCACAGACCAAGCCACTCGATAACGGGCGCGCGCTCTTTTGCTTTAGCGTTTCGGATACCGGCATTGGCATGGCTCCCGAGTTTTTAAAGCATATCTATGAGCCGTTTGCCCAAGAAGGTGACGATGCGCGCAGCAAGTTCCAAGGAACCGGCATGGGCATGCCAATCGTCAAGTCGCTTATTGAACTGATGGGCGGCACCATCGAAGTCACCAGCGAACTCCATGTGGGCACCACGTTCTACGTGGAAATTCCGCTCGATATCGACAAGAACCCCCGGGCGCGGGCGAATACGGTCGAGAGGGCGCTCGACTGCTCGCTCGCCGACATGAACGTGCTGCTCGCCGAAGACAACGAATTGAATGCCGAGATTGCCCAGACGCTGCTAGAATCCGAGGGCGTCGTGGTCACCCGCGCCGTCAACGGCAACGAAGTCGTCGATCTGTACCTGTCTCATCCCGCCGGCAGCTTCGATGCGATCCTGATGGACATTATGATGCCGGACATGGACGGTTACGAGGCAACCCGCGCGATTCGCCTGAGCGAGAAGGTCGATGCAGCCGATATCCCCATCATCGCGCTCACCGCCAATGCCTTTGCCGAGGACGCCAAGGCGGCACACGACGCCGGCATGAACGCCCATCTGTCCAAACCGCTCGACTTTAACAAGCTCAAAAACATACTCGCCCGCATCAAGAAAAACGGATCCGTTTCGCTATAGTTTGTGCTCAACCACCACGCACGACCAGAAAGGAAGCCAACGATGTTTAGGCCCTTACGTCGAAAGAAACGCGCCATCACTGACGAGGAAGCGCGCGAACTGCTCGCTACCTGCAAGCGCGGCGTCTTTGCCGTCAACGGCGACGATGGCTACCCGTACGCCATTCCCGTCAACTACTTCTTTGACGCCGAGCACGACAAGATTTATTTCCATGGCGCCAAAGCCGGCCACAAGGTCGACGCACTCAAGCGCGATGACAAGGTCTGCTTTACCGTTTACGGCAACGAGTGGCACAAGGACGGTGACTGGGCTCCCTACGTTATGAGTACCGTGGTCTTTGGCCGCTGTCGCCTGGCGAACGACACTCCCGCGTTTATCGAAGACAAAGTCCGCCAGCTCGCCCTTAAGTACTACCCTTCCGCCGAGGAAGTCGAAGAGGAAATCGCCAAGGACATTAAGGGCGTCCAGCTCTACGAGATTACGATTGAGCATCTCTGCGGCAAGCAGATTCAGGAAAAGTAAGCCCCTCAGCAGGCCTCATCAATAACAATATGGCCTGGTTCCAACCCACCTTGGAACCAGGCCATATGCTTATAGAGCGTCGGCGGCTATGTGCGCAAGCGCCTCAATGAGCTCCTGCGAGCTCACGGGTTTACTCAGGTGCGCGTTCATGCCCGCCTCACGCGAAAGCCTGCGGTCGTCGGCAAAGGCGTTGGCGCTCACGGCGATAATCGGCGTGGTCGCGGCATCCTCGCGATCGAGTGCTCGAATCTGACGTGTGGCCTCAAGGCCATCGATGCCCGGCATCATGATGTCCATCAACACCACGTCGTACTCGTGCGGCACGCTCGCGGCAAACATCTCGACGGCAGACTCACCATCCCTAGCGTGTGTCACGACGGCACCGGCACGGCTGAGCGTAAACTGCGCGATCTCGGCATTCAGATCGTTATCCTCTACGAGCAAAACGCGCAAGCCCTGGAGTGCATCGCCGTCTCCCGCGTCCACGCGCACAGCCTGAGGAATCTCGGAGCGCTTGCATTTCTCGAACGGCAGGCGGATGGTAAACGTCGTCCCCTGCCCCAAGACGCTCGTAAAACTCATGGTTCCGCCCATAAGCTCGACCAACTGTTTTGCGATAGGCGCGCCCAGGCCAGTTCCCGATGAAGCGCCTTCCACCTGTTGCCCCTCACGGCAAAACGGCTCGTAGAGGCGCTGTTGGAACTCCTCGCTCATGCCAATACCGTTGTCGGCGATCGTGTATTCATAGACGGGGACGCCATCCGCTGGCTCCACCTCGCGGCACACCAGGCGAACATAGCCGCCCTGGCGGTTGTACTTGACGGCATTGCCGGCAATATTGAGCAACAAGCGCTTGAGGTGCGTCACGCTCACCCGCGCATAGGGATGATTAAGCGTCTGCTGGTCGCAGATAATTGTCACCAGACGCTCCTCGGCCTGGCGCTCCAGAATATCGCGCACCTCGTGGTTGAGGGTCACCAAGTTTGTGGGAACAAGCTCCAGATCGATTTGCCCGCTCTCCAGGCGACTCATATCCAGGGCCTCGTTGGCAAGGTCGAGCAGCAGTCCCGATGCCGTCCAGATCTTTGAGCGGCACTCAGTCTGCTTTTGCAGATCGTCCGCATTGGCATCGCCAACCTCGACCATGCCGCGAATGCCGTTGATGGGCGTGCGCAGATCGTGGCTCATGCGACGCAAAAACTCCGTCTTTGCCGAGTTGGCAGACGAGGCCTCACACGCCGCCTTTGCCAGCTTGTCGCCATAGTCGCGCTCCTGCTGCAGCAAGTCCGTCAAACGTCGACGATCAGCGCGGCGACGCACCGTCACAACAACGGCTATAACACCGCCGTAGAGCACCAGCACGCCGGCGGCAACAGCCGCGGCGACCTCAAAGTAGCGCTGCGCCGAGGCATAGGTGTACACATAGAATTTGTGCGCTTTTCCAAATGTGCCCAAATACCACTCGCCGTCGGCGTTAACCAATCTAACCTTACCAGCCAGGCATCGATCCTTAATACCGTCGACAATAAAGACATCCGTCGCAGGCAGATCGAACACGCCCAATACGGTGGGTTCAACGGCATTGGTCGCAACGACCTTGCCGTCGCTTTCGATCACGATATTGCCGCTATCGATGGTTTCATAGCCATCAAGCAAGCTCTGCAGTTTGAGTGTATTGCTTGCAACCGCTTTCGCGCTCTGATGCCTTACCGCGATAACGATGCCCTCGCCATCCTGCCGAGTCACGCAGCCAATGTCTGCGACCGAATCATCCGCAAGCGTGATGCGGGCAGTATAGGACTTAAGCGGATGAGTTGCCACCTCAAGCACGGGTGATTCTTTGAGATACGTAGCGAGCGACCCGTAGTCCACATCGCCCGTCGAGGACTCGGACACCAAATTGCCCGATGCGTCCGTCACGATCAGCGCGCTCACGTTGAACTGGTCGGCGTATTGCTCCAGCATGGCGTTATCCACCGAACCGTCGCGCTCCATATCGCGGGCAGCCTCTCCGGCGATCTCCATAACGCGAATCAGGTTTTTGGTCGTATAGGCGCTGTTGAATGCATCGTAGGAAAGGCTCTGCGTCGCCACGTAATCGACAACGTCGGCAAAGCGCTGCTCGGCTTGGGCCGTCGTGTAATCGTAGCTCATCATGCCGGCAACAACCGAGAGCGCTATCCCCAGCAGAGCGACAAGGAGCCATGCCCCTGTCGAACGATTGTCCCGCTCCTGAGCGGCGTGGTCGGGCGCATCGATCATGACAGGCCCTCCATATTCAAAAATGGCGAAGGGTCATCGAAGTACTTTGACACCAGGCGTTCCATGGTGCCATCGGCAAGCATTTCTTGGTAGGCATGAGTGAGCTTGACGTCGATGCCACGCGTATCGTTGATATCGAAAGCGGTGCCCAAACCGACCTCTAGCAGCGGCTCATCCAAAATGCGATATGTCACACCATAGTCTTTTTCGTAGGTGAGGAACGAGGACTCATGCGCGGCGATAGCGTCGACCAGGCCCTCGACGAGCGCCGGGTTCAGGTATGAACCGTCCGAAAAGCTGTAGAGTTCCTTGATCTGCGGAACGTTTTCATTTATGCGATTGAGCAAAATGTCCTCGGGCTTGGTGGTGGACTGAACCGCCACGATCTTATCCTCAAGATCGGCAAGCGTGTAGATATCGCTCTGGGGATCGACCGCGACCACCTGGCGGCTCGCAAGGTACGGGCCGGCCCAACGATATTCGTTTTCGCGACCCGTCATACTAAAGCTGCCCATGACACAATCGAGTTCGCCGCTCGCCAGCAGCTCCTTCTTCTTTTCCCAGTCGATCAGCTGGTATTTTGGCTTGTAACCAATGCGAGTCAAAGCCTCGGTCAATATCTCGACATCCAGGCCAACGATATCGCCGTACTCGTCGGTATACACAAACGGTGGATAGAGGTCGCTGCCGACGTTGAGCGTCTTAAGGTTGTCGTCTTTGGCCTGCGAGGCATCCAGGCCTTCTAATGCAGACGTCGAGGCTCTGCCATTCGACCCGGAACAGCCGGCTATCGCTACGACAAAGGCGCACGCTACCGCAAGCGCAACAAACAACGAAATGGCAACCGAGCGACGGGACCTTTTCATCGAGCTCCATACGATCCTGTTTACAGACTGAAATGGTAAAAAATAATAGCAAACAAAACCACACGAGTGCCCAATGGCTACAGACGTTTTACCATGTGGGGCCTTCCAGCCGACTTGGCAGAAGGCCCCGCATGCAGTGCTCACTTACCGTGCATTAAAAACGTAGCGGTCCAGGCGGTCGCACGCTTCCTTTACGCGCGAAAGCGGCAGCGCCAGATTCACGCGAATGTGGCAGGGCCCGTGGAACGGGCGGCCGTCCTGATATCCCACGCCCACGCGCGCCCCCTCGTCGAGCAGCCACTGAATATCGCGGCCATGCTCGCGACACCACTCGGTGCAGTCCAGAAACACCATGTACGTGCCCTGCGGACGCGAATAGGACACGCCCTCAAAATGCCCGTCCACGTAATCGCAGAAGTACTCGATATTGCCGGCAAGCACCTGGTTGAGCTCGTCCACCCACTCGTAGCCCTGCGGCTGGTAGGCACCGATAAGCGCATGCATGGAGAGGACATTCATCTCGTTGTAGTGGGTCTTGTTGGACACGGCGCAGATGCGGTCACGCAGCGTCTCGTTGTAGACAATGTGGTAGCTGCCGACAAGGCCCGCCAGGTTAAACGTCTTGCTCGGCGCATAGAGGGCAACCGTGCGCATGCGGGCATCCTCGCTCACCGACTGCGTCGGGATGTGCTTGTGCCCCGGCAGGATGATATCGGACCAAATCTCGTCCGAAATCACCACGCAATCGTGCTGGCGATAGATGTCCATGGCGCGCTCGATTTCGTCGCGCTCCCATACGCGGCCGCAGGGATTGTGCGGCGAGCAGAACACCGCGGCATGGATGTGGTTTTGGGCGAGCTTGTGCTCCATGTCCTCAAAGTCCATACGCCACACGCCCTGGTCGTCGAGCTTAAGCGGGCTGTGGACAATACGATAGCCCGCGGCCTCGATGGACTTGGTAAAGCCGATGTAGGTAGGGCTGTGGACCAGCACCGCATCGCCCGGCTGGACATACGCGCGCAACGTCGACACGACGCCGCCCAGCACGCCGTTTTCGTAGCCGATATGCTCAGGTGCCAGGCCCTCGACGCCATTACGGCGGCTCTGCCATTCGATGATGCGGTCGAAGTACTCGGGGCGCGGGTTAAAGTAGCCAAACATGGGATGCTGAGCGCGCTGAATGATGTGCTCCTGGACCGTGGGCACCGTGGCAAAATTCATGTCGGCCACCCACATGGGAATGCGGTCGAAGCCCTCGTCGGGTGCGTTCGGAGCCATGCCGGGGATCTCGCCCCAGGAGTCAACGGCGATGGAGTCCATGCCGTGGCGGTCGATAAGCGAGCTAAAGTCGTATTTCATGCTGAGCTCCCGTGCAAAGTAGACTGTTTCGATAGGCGTTATTGTCCACCAGCGTGGGCGGTTTTGGCGCGGGGTTTGGCGCTTAATTTGACGGGTGCGGACGAATGGCTGCTTAGTCTTGCGCGTCGTTGACGGCGATTACGGTTAGCTGGGTTTCGTCGACCGAAAACGATATGTCAAGCCCGGCGTAAGCCAGGTGATAGACGCGGTTTGGCTCGTGCTTGCTGCCCGCGCGGCGCGGATCTTGGCGTAGAACCTCGACCAAGCCAGAAATCTTTGCGGGCGGGACCATATCCTGCAGAGCTTGCGGAAACTCAACATCGAGCTCTTGCCACGGAGCATCCTCAATCCAGCCGCCGGTCGCATCCGGGTGGCAGTCCGCAAACGGGATGTAGGGCTTGATATCGTAGATGGGCGTGCCGTCACGGAGGTCGGCCCCCAGCACATGGATGATGGGGCCGTCGGCGGTGAGCTCAACGTGATCGAGCCTTACGCAGGTAAGTCCGATGGGATTGGGGCGAAACGGGCTGCGCGTGGCAAAGACGCCCACGCGCTCGGCTCCGCCCAGACGCGGCGGGCACACAGTTTTCGACCACTTGGCATTGGTGCCGGACCTGTCCTGCGTCTTGGCATCGGCAGCTATGTCCTTAGCCGTGCCGCCGGGCGTTCCGTTTTCGAAGCGCCACAACAGCCATAGGTGAGAGAAGGAGTCCAGGCCCTCAACCGCTGCCTTGGAGGCAAATTCCGGCTCAAAGACGATGCGTCCCTGCAGATGAGGCGCCAAAAAGCTGTTGCGCGGAATGCCGAACTTCTGCGGCAGGTCGGTATGTATGTGTGCGATAGGTTCCATGCCGGTCATTGTACGGCATGGAGGCGTGGGGCGTTGCGCGCAATTCTTCGCCGCGGTCCTCCGTCGTGCAACCAACGGTTGCTTGGAAGGGCACCTGCTGCCGCGTATGCTTAAGCCATCAACCAGCAGAAAGGAGCCGCTATGGCCTTTGCAGAAAAGCTCATCGCCGTCCGTCGCGCCCATCACCTTACCCAGGAGCAGCTCGCCGCCAAGCTCTTCGTCACACGCCAAGCCGTCAGCCGTTGGGAGCGTGGCGAGGTCACACCGGGCATCGACATGATGAAGCTCATTGCAGCCGTAACCGGAGAACCCTTGTCTCACCTGCTCGAAATGCCCGAGCACTATTGCCAGAGCTGCGGCATGACACTCACGCCCGACGACTGCGGCACCGATGCTGCGGGCACCGCGACCGACCATTACTGCAAGTGGTGCTACGACCACGGCAAGTACACCTACGAGACCACGATGGAGGCGATGATCGAGGACTGTGCCCCACGGCTGGCGCAAAACACCGGCGTGTCGCTCGACGAAGCCGTCTCGCTCATGGGCGCCGTCCTGCCGCAACTGGAGCGCTGGCGCACCGTGCAGGAAAACGAGGAGCGCTACGGCGCCGAGGCTCGGAAGCGCTACGGCGATGAGGCAATCGATGCAGCAAACGAAACGTTACTGGACATGGACCCTCAGACATGGAGCGACATGAAAGAACTTGAACGCGCTATTCTGGGTCAGCTCTCGATTGCCATGGGCGATGGCGATGCGAATGGAAGCGAGGCTCGCAAGCTCGTCGCGATGCATCGTCGTTGGATTGGTCTCAACTGGGGACACGAGCCCCAAGACGAAGCATACCTGGGCCTCGCCCACGGCTATCTTGCCGACCAGCGCTTTGTTGACTACTACGACAAGCCCTGCGGCACCGGAGCCACGGCGTTTCTGGTACAGGCCATTGAGTCGTCGTTGACGCGTGCATAGACCGCGGCGGCTTTGGGTATTTCAATCGAAACCTCAACCGATTGGAGACCCATGGCTACTGATCATGAGCTCGTGCTCTACGTTATGACCGGCTGCCCGTATTGCATAAAGGTCAAGCGCTTTTTGGCCGATAGCAGCGTGACCATTCCCGAACGCAATATCTCGACCGATACCGAAGCCGAGCAGACACTCATCGCCGTCGGCGGAAAACGCCAGGTTCCCTGCTTGTTCATCGACGGCAAGCCGCTCTACGAGTCAAGCGACATCATCGCATGGGTGCAGGAAAACCTGCTCTAGTGCAACATAGTCATTGGGGACGTTCATAAATGACTAGTCGTTAAAGAACGTCCCCAACGACTAACTAGTCGTTGAAGCGAGCTGTGGGTGCAAGCGGCTGTTCGCGAAAGACGCGCTCGACGGCAGCGCGGTATTCGTCGACCTTTTTGGTCTTGCGTACGATCTTGTGGACGGTAGCGGGATCAGCGAAAGCGCACTTGGCGTAGAACCACCACTCCTTCATGCGGAAGACCGCATTGCCGCCAATCTCTTCTGCATATGCCGCAAACAGCGTGTCGTGGAAGCGCTGCAGCTCAGCAGCCGTTGCAGCAGGGCCGCCCTTGACCATGCGAGCCAGAGCGGGGTTCGCGAGCAGGCCACGCCCCAACATCACATGGCGCGTGCCGGGATAGGCCTCCACCAGCGCGTCCATATCCTCAAGATCAAAAATGTCACCGTTATAGGCCACGGGGAACGGCACACGCTCCAGCGTCTCGCCATAAAACTCTTTGCGCGGCGAACCCGTATAGCGGTCCTTTTGCACGCGCGGATGCACAATGAGCTCTGCCAACGGCATGCGGCAATACAGATCGAACACGCGCTCGTATTCGTCGTCATTCTCCAGCCCCAGCCTGGTCTTTACCGACACCGGCAACGGCGACCGCTCGCACACATCGCTTAAGAACGCCTCGAGCTCGTCGAGATTGCGCAAGAAGCCCGATCCTTTGCCCTTGGCGACAACCGTTCCCGAAGGACAACCCAGGTTGAGATTGACCTCGCGATAGCCCATGTCGGCGAGCACCTGCGCCGCCCACACAAACTCGTCCGCGTTCTTGGACATCAGCTGAGGCACCACGTTGAGCCCCTGGTTATTGGCAGGATCGATCTCCTTAAACGCCTTGCCGCCAAAGCGATTTCCCACCCGCGGCGGCGGCAAAAACGGCGTGTAATAGCAATCGAGCGCACCGAAGCACTCCGCATGCACGTGACGGAACACATGCCCGGTAATCCCCTCCATGGGGGCCAACGAAAGGATCATCTACTCTTCTCTCATATCAACGAACGTGACAAAGGGACAGTCCCTTTGTCGCATTATTCGGAGCGCAGGGCTTCGACGGGGTCCTTCTTGGATGCGCTGCGGGCAGGCAGCAGGCCGGCAACGACCGTTAGCAGCACCGAAATTGCAATGAGTACCAGCGCATCCTGCACGGGCAGGCTCATCAGGTTGGGAACCTGTTTGACCGCAAGTGCCCAGGCATTGACCGGGAAACTCACGAGCACCACGACGACAATGGCAAAGACGCCGGCAATGAGGCCCTCGATAAAGGTCTCGGCGTTGAACACGTTGGCCACGTTACGCTTCGACGCGCCAATCGCGCGCAGGATGCCAATCTCCTTTTTGCGCTCCAGCACGCTGATGTACGTGATGATGCCGATCATGATGGAGCTCACCACCAGGCTGATACTCACGAATGCGATGAGCACCAAGCTGATGGTATTCACGATATCAGTTACCGAGCCCATGATGATGCCCATGTAGTCGGTGTACGAGATTGCCTGCTCGTCGTGGCCGGCGGCTTTGACCTGCTTGTTGTACGCATCGATATGGTCGAGTACGCGCTCCTTGGCCTCAAAGTCACGCGGGAAAATCTTGACCGAGATGGGGTCCGCCTCGTCCGCATAACCCAGTGTGGTCAGGTTGTTGTCATAGGTAAGCTGCGATGCCTTGGCATAACTCATCATGAGCGAACTCAGATCCTCGGCGTCCATGTTGAAATGGATGGCGCGGGCAAAGGCGCTCGCATCCATATGCATAGCGCCCGCCAGGTTGGCAAAACTCGAAGACATCTGTGTCGCTATCTGGCCCATGAGCCCTGCCGCGCCCGCCTTGAGCTGGGACGATACCGTCGTCGCAATCTGCTCGCTAATTGTCTTCATCACCTGATCCATAGCCTGCTGCAGATACGGAGCCAGCTGCTTTTGCACATAGTCGGTCATCGCCTGTTGCAGGCGCTCGGCCAGGGCATCGCCACCGAGTGCCTTGAGCTGAGCCAGATATTGCTGGGCTGCGGCATCATTCTCAAGATACGTCGAGAATGCGGCGGCGAGCTTTGACGCGTCCTTAAGGTCTTCGGGCGACAGCGCCTTAAACTGATCAGACTGCAAAAAGCCCTCAAACAGCTGGTTGGCTAGTGTTCCCACCTGCTGCATTTGCTCGGGCGTGAGTTCCAGACCGTCAAAGATACCCGAGAAATCTGGGGTTGGCGCTTTTGCCATGATGTCGCTGAAGTCGATGTCCTTGCCAACGCCCGAAAGGTCAATGTCCAGCCCCGACAGATCGATGCCAGAAAGGTCCATACCGCCGGCTGCACCCGAGAGCGCAGATGTATCGAACGAAAACGCGCTCTTGAGCGCTGCCTCGTCCACACTGAACATGCTGCCCAGATCCACGCCTTGCTTGGCCTCGCCTTGCAGTTCGTCGAAGGTTTTGCCCGTAAAGACATCCGTCTCGGGGTGGGCGAGTTGCTCCTGCACAATCTGCGAATCGGCGGCGCGCTCCATAAGCTGGCGAGTCAGTGCATGCGTATAGGCAATACCCGGAGACAACGCGCTCGCGTTGGCGGTCTCGTTAGGTCGCACCACACCCACAATGTGCACGTCGATACCGTCGGCAACCTTGGCCGTCATAAAGTCGGCATCGTCAGACATGTCAGTCCACATGCCGGTCTCTTCGTTTTTGCGATAGGCATCGGCCGGCGACAGCACCTTAAACGTCGTGGACAGCGCATCGTCGTAGGTAAATTCGGTGCCGGTCTCGGGCGTTTCGACCCCACCGTCAGCCGTCATAGCGCTGTTTACCAGATCGTTGAGCTCATTGATATCCAGCGCGCCGATGCTGTAGAGCGTGTAGTCACCCACCGTGCCACGACTCGAGAGCACCATTACGGCTTCGTTGGCGGACGTGGGCCAATGACCGGCGACGACATCGTACTGACTGTCGAGCAGGCTCTGGTCGTCGATCATCTCGTTAAAGACCGAGGTTCCCATGGATTCCATGCTCACCGTTGCCGCCGAGCTCGCGCCTCCGCTCATGGCCTCGGTCATGGCGTTGGGCACCAGCCGGACAGGCTTCTCATCGCCCTTGCCGGCACGATAGACAACCGGCGATACACCGTAGCCGTACTGAATGGCGTTGACCTCTTTATCGATGTCGTCGCCACCGGCATCGAGCCATGCCTTAAAGCTCGTCATGTCGTTGGACTTAACGCTCGCAAACATATCCTTTACGGCCGTGACCACAGGAATCTTATCGGTTCCTTTAGCCTTGCCGCCGGCACTGTCGTCGGATGAATCCACGTTTTCAGGCGAGTCATCATCCGCAGCCCCCTGTCCGCCCATCATGGACGACAGGTCGTAATCCTGCTTGGAGATGGTGAGCGGGTAGCTCGAGAGCGTATCCTCCTCGACCTTTTTGATGTAGCCGTTTACGCCGTTGGACAGCGCCAGAATCGCCGCGATACCGATAATGCCAATCGAGCCCGCAAAGGCCGTCATGGCCGTGCGGCCCTTCTTGGTCATGAGGTTTCGGGCAGAAAGCCCCAACGCCGTCACAAAGCTCATCGAGGTTTTGCGCGTAGGCTTTGCCTCGCGACGCGCGACCTTGGCAGCATCGAAGGGATCGGAATCGTCGGTGATCTTGCCGTCCGCCAGATTGACGATGCGCGTGGCATATTGGTACGCCAGCTCGGGATTGTGCGTGACCATGATGACTAGGCGGTCGCGCGCCACGTCCTTGAGCAGGTCCATGACCTGCACGGATGTCGTTGAGTCCAGGGCGCCGGTCGGCTCGTCTGCCAGCACGATTTCGGGATCGTTGATCAGGGCGCGGGCGATGGCCACGCGCTGCATCTGTCCGCCCGAAAGCTGGCTCGGACGCTTGTTAACATGCTCCCCCAGGCCGACTTTCTCCAACGCCTCGCGCGCACGCTGGCGGCGCTCGGCATGCCCCACGCCCGTGAGCGTGAGCGCCAGCTCCACGTTTTCCAAAATGGTCTGATGCGGAATGAGGTTATAGCTTTGGAACACAAAGCCGATGCGGTTGTTGCGGTAGGCATCCCAATCGCGATCGTGAAAGTCTTTGGTCGAAATACCGTCGATCAGCAGGTCGCCAGAATCAAAGTGATCGAGCCCACCGATAACGTTGAGCATCGTGGTTTTACCCGAGCCCGAGGGACCCAGAATGGCCACGAACTCGTTATCGCGAAAAGCCAGGCTCACGTTATCGAGCGCCACCTGCGTAAACGACTGCGTGACGTACCTTTTGCAAATACCTTTGAGCTCCAGCATGGACGGCAACCTCTCCCGCGCGGACATTCTGCCCGCTCTCCCCCGCCGTTCGTATTCGACGCGTTTGTCCTACTCTATCCCCATTTTTTACCAGCGCCAGTGAGGAATGTAACGAACGGCGCCAAAAAACGAACGGGATGGCACCCAAAAGAAGAGGTCCCGAGCGGGACCTCTATATGGTGGAGCTTATCTTGAAAGGTAGCGGACTACTTCGCACAGCGGCGCACGATCCTCGCTATGCTTTACGCGTTTTTTACTGCTCGCTATTTGCAATCGCCTGGTCGATAAGTTTGTCGAGTGCTGCGCGCTGCTCGGCGGAGCTGATGGCTCCCACGATTGGATCCCCTACGATGTTGCCATTCTGATCGATGACATACGTTGTCGGGAACGAGAACAAATTTGACGTAAACTTACCGGCCTCGCTATCCGACTTGAACCAGATGTTCTTATACGTCACGCCCTTCTTGCTCAGCACGTCCTTGGCATCTGCAATCTCGCCCTTGTTGCCATCGAGCGTAAAGGAATTGACGCCCACGACCTGGCCGCCCTTCTTGGCAAGCTCCTTATTCAGTTTCTCAAGGTCGCCCAACTCACCCACGCATGGCTTGCAAGTGGTGAACCAGAAGTTCATGACGGTAACCTTGTTCTTAGAGAACAGCTCGTCGCTGTTCACGTCGTTGCCATCCAGGTCCTTGCCCGTAAAGCTGGGGAACTTCGTCGCCTCGCTCGAAGCATTGGCACCAGCCGTCATGCCAGCGGTCGAAGCGTCGACGCTCTCGCCTGCACTCGGCGTGTTTCCACAGCCGGGGAACTCCTTCTCCAGGCTCTCGAGCTTGTCCTCGATCTCCTTGATCTGCTGTGCACCGGCCTTGAGTGTCTTAAGCTCATCCGCCGTGAACTCATCCTTGGCGCCGTCGATGGTCTTGAGCAGAAAATCGCCGTAATTGCTGCCGTCCTCAATCATTGTCGAGTCTTTATTTGCCGCATTGAATACCTTTTCCCACAGCGCGTTATCACTCGAAAAGATCTCGTTCTCCTTCTGCATGAGCTTCGCATACAGCTCGGCGGCCTCGTCGGCATTGGCCGGCTTCTGCGCAGTGAGTTCGGCGATCTTAGGATCGGAGCTCGCAGATTCGCTCGCATTGCCACCGGGCGCCGAACATGCCACAAGACACAAGGCCAATACCGGCACCATAAACAGGGCCGCAATCTTAGAAAGCTTCATAGTCATTCCTCCGTTTTGTCGAAGCTTGTTTACTTTTTATCGGCGGTCAAGGGGAGCTTTTCCGCCGACACATCCAGGCCATAGCGATAGCTGATGGCATCGACGGGACAGGCCCCGATGCACTTTCCGCACCGGATGCACTCGGCATGATTGGGCGCGCGGACCACATCAACGTCCATCTGACAAACCTTTGAGCACTTGCCGCACGAGACACATTTGCATGCGTCAACCCGAATCCCCAGTAGGGACACCCTATTCATGAGCGCATAGAATGCGCCGAGTGGACAAATCCATTTGCAGAAGGGGCGGTAGAACAAAACGCTCAGCACTACCACGGCAATGAGAACGGCAAGTTTCCAAGTAAAGAGATGTCCCAACGCAGATCGAATGCCGGCATTGGCAATGGCCAGCGGAATGGCACCCTCGAGCACGCCCTGCGGACAGACGTACTTGCAAAAGAATGGATCCCCCATCCCCAGGTCGTTGACCACCAGCACAGGCAGCAATACCACGGCAAACAGCAGCACGACGTACTTGATGTATGTGAGCGGCTTGAGCTTTTTCGTGGAGAACTTTTTGCCGGGAATCTTATGAAGCAGCTCCTGCAGCCAGCCAAACGGGCACAAAAACCCGCATACAAAACGTCCCAGCAGCACGCCGAGCAAAATGAGCGTACCGGTAACGTAGTAGGAGAAGTTAAACTTGGATGAACCTACCACCGACTGGAACGACCCGATGGGGCACGCACCCGATGCCGCGGGGCACGAATAGCAATTAAGTCCAGGTACGCAGACTGTTTTTCCCGCGCCCTGATAGATGCTTCCTTTGGCAAAGTTTGGCAGGTGAATGTTGGTGATGAGCGTTGCCGCCGCCTGAATGAATCCGCGAAATCGGGCCAAAACATGCGACGCAGTGTTTTCTCTTTTATCCAATTCCGATACACTCCAAGCACAGCCTAATCGCTTTGGCCAGCACGGCATCCGCCTCGCCACGCATAACGCCAAAGCACACCATGGCAATTCCGACGATCAACAAAGCGACCTGTACCACGGGTTTTACCGCTTTGAACAACCCAACCACTCCTTTCGTTACGCGACCATTAGACCATATCGACTATAAAATCCGTGTTAAGCGCGATTTGAAATGTGCAAGGAGACTGTTATGCGTATTTTGATCGTCGAGGACGAGCGGGCGCTGTGTGACGCAATCGCGCGCAGCTTGCGAAACTTGGCGTACAGCGTCGACTGCTGTCACGACGGACAGGAAGCGCTCGACCTACTGGACGTTGAGGCCTTCGACCTCGTGGTACTCGACCTCAACCTTCCCCGTATCGATGGCATGACCGTGCTCAGGTGACTTAGGAAAACCGACTGCGAGACCAAGGTACTGATTCTGTCCGCGCGTGGCGAAGTATCCGATAAAGTCGACGGACTCGATGCCGGCGCCAACGATTACCTTACCAAGCCGTTTCATCTGGACGAACTTGCGGCAAGGATCCGCAGCCTTACCCTCAGGCGCTTCGCACAAAGCGACATAGTATTAACCTGTGGAAAGCTCCGCTTTGACACCAAGGCGCGCATCGCTTCCGTGGACAGCGAGGCTTTATCTCTTACACGCAAGGAAACGGGAATCTTGGAATACCTGATGCTTAATCAGGGGCGTCCGGTAAGTCAAGAGGAGCTTATCGAGCACGTTTGGGATAGCAGCGTGAACAGCTTTAGCAACGCAACCCGCGTTCATATCTCGTCGCTCCGCAAAAAGCTACGCAGCGCTTTGGGATACGACCCGATTCGCAATCGGATTGGAGAGGGCTACGTTATGGAGGATAGCGAATGAAAAGGCTTTCGCTGCAATGGCGCATAACGATTATGACGGCACTGCTGACGTGTGCGGCGTGCGTGCTGACGAACTGCCTGGTCGGCTATACGGGCATGCGCTATATGGAAGCCATCGGCAGTGACATCTCGGCCTTTAACGCAACTGGCGAAAATTCGCCCCAGGCGTTCGACCCAACGAAAGCGACCCTCGATGACGAGGTCACGATCGTCGTAAACGACGCACAGGAGTCTTTTGGCACGACAGCCTGGTACATCACGGCTGGAGTCACACTCCTTGGCGGCGCGCTGGCATACTTTGTGAGCGGCCGTGCACTCAAACCGCTACGGGCTTTTGCAGCCCAGGTTGAGCGTGTGCAGCCTGACAACCTAAGCGAAATCAGGCTCAGTGAAGATGTGCCCATCGAGCTACAACGATGCAGCGCCTCTTTCAACGACATGATCGCCCGTCTTGGCGAAGGGTTCTCTGCACAGCGTCAGTTTACCGGCAACGCCGCACACGAGCTGCGCACCCCGCTCGCCCTTATGCAAGCACAGATTGAACTATTCATCTCCGAGCACTCCGGTTTGCAACCCGAAACAGCCGAGCTACTCGGCCTGCTACAAGAACAAACCGAGCGCATGTCTCGAATGGCCAAGGTATTGCTCGAGATGAGTGAGCTCCGCAGCGTTCCTTGCGAGGACGATGTGGAGCTTGGCCCCTTGTCCGAAGAGGTCCTCACCGACCTTGCGCCACTTGCCGAAAAAAGGGGCATAGCCCTCAATTGTGCTGGAGACGCTCTAGTAATCGGGAGCGACACGCTCCTCTATCGGCTGGTGTTTAACCTGGCCGAAAACGCTATCCGCTATAGCCGCACCGACTCGAGCGTTACCGTCTCCATCTGCGACAACGACAGCCACGTGTTCCTGCGAGTCGAGGACCAGGGCCCGGGAATACCCAAGCAGTACCGTGAGAGCATCTTCCAACCGTTCTTTCGTCTAGACAAATCCCGCAGCAGGGCATACGGCGGCGCAGGACTCGGGCTAGCGCTCGTTTGGGAGATTGCAGCTCTTCACAGTGGCGCCGTAGAGGTCGAAACAAGTTCTGAGAACGGGACCACCATGCTCGTAAGCCTTCCAAAACGATTCGCAGCGTCAACCGAACAGTAAAACGAAAGGGGTCCCGAGCAACAGGGGTACAATTGCTGCATTGTTGCCAGCTGTTGGGAGATGGAAGATGGACTGCGATGGCTACCCATGCGTTCCCATGCCGTTGATGTGCACCGCCTTTGTGCCGGGGCAGATTGACGCTGCGGTTGCAGGCATTTCCGACCCCGATTCGCGCGCCATTGCCACGGCAGAAGCGCTGTACTTTCGCGGACAGGCCGCCCTCGCTGCCAAGACGGCGCGCCCCTATCTTGACGTCACCGATCCCGCGCTGCGCTATTCCGCATGCTTTATCTGCGGATACGCCAGCCTGTCGCTCAACCGTATCGCCGACGCCCGCCGGTGCCTTGCTGGCATCCTCGATACGCCGGCTGACGAGGAGTCGCCCGCCGTCCACGCCACACATATCCTGTTCGCCTCGGCCGCGAGCGTCCTGCTGCACTTGCCTTCCCCGTATTCCGCCGAAGAGTTTTATCCGCTTGCGGCGCATCTGCCCGAAGGCCTGCGCCTGTTCGCCAGTTACGTGATGGCGCATGCCCTGTACCTGCGCGGCGAATATGGCCGCAGCCTAGGCATGGCGGAAAACGCCCTGATCATGAAACAGGGAAGCTATCCGATCTCGGAACTGTTCCTGCACCTGGCAGCTTCCATGGCATGCATGAGCCTCAAGGACATCGGCGCCGCAAAAACGCACTTCGGAGCTGCTTGGAACATTGCGCGCCCCGACGGCCTTATTGAGCTCATTGGCGAGCATCACGGCCTTTTACAGGGGCTTATCGAGGCATGCCTAAAATCGCAATACCCTGACGATTTCGCGCGCATTATCGAAATCACGTATCGATTCAGCTACGGCTGGCGGCGCATCCACAACCCCGATTCGGGCGAGGACGTGGCTGACGACCTGACGACCACAGAGTTCACCATGGCCATGCTCGCCTGCCGTGGGTGGACCAATGCCGAAATCGCTCGTCATATGGGCGTGTCGCCGGGCACCGTTAAAAATCGGCTGTCCAACGTGTATGCAAAGCTTGGCATCGGCACGCGCACCGAACTGGTCGCGCATATGCTGCGTTAGCGGCCAGACTGTCTAGCGCAGCATGCGCGCTCCGGAGCCCCGGCGCTTCGCTCGCTCAAATTGGACATTTTGGCCCTCGGACGGCACTACCGTGACAGGATGCCTTCTCGCAAAATTGGATTATTTCCACCGATACCTGCGGGATGGGAGCCAAAGATGCTTGATCGCCGTTCGTTACTTGTTGCCGGAGCGTCCTCGCTGGCGAGCATTATGTTGCCGCGCGTGCCGGGAAGCGCAAACGCCTTCATATTGCCGTTCGTGGCTACCGAAGCCTATGCCGACGAAAAAGACCCCTTCAGGGTGCTCGTTCTCTCGCGCACCATGTTTGGTGTGGTCGTGGTCGACGTCGCCAACAAGAATATGCCCATCAAGGGAGCCCAGGTCACGCTCGCGTCGCGTTATGCCGCGGGCAAGCAGCTCACCGCCACGACCGACGACGAGGGCACGGCCATCTTTGAGATCGCGCCGCTTTCGGAAGGCTACGTGGACGAGGCGACGCTTCTCGACGCGTACGACTTTAACGGCGGCATCTCCATTAGCATGGCGGGCTACCGTGATGTCGAGATTCCCCTTGCGCGTATCCAGGGCGGCACCGCTATTACCGCGCCCACACGTCCGCTCTCCGATGGCGAGCCGTACTTTCGACAGCTCACGTTCGACGAATGGGACATCCAGTACGCCGACGCCACGTTTATGGCATTGCCGAAGGACGACACGGCAAACGAGCACCCCGATACGCATGCCTTTACCGTGCAGGCACATCTGCCACAGGGTGGACAGGCAACGCTGCGCATCAACAAAGTGACGCATGCTGCGGGCAGCTCACCCGAAACCGTCACGCAGATCGGCCAGATCAAGGCCAGCGCATCGGGCGCGGATAATCTGGCAACGTTCACACTCGAAGACACGTTCCTCGATGCGGCATCGGGCCTTCTGGAAGAAGGGTGCAAGCTGCGCTTTGTCCTCGACTACCAGGGCAAAACCTACACGCTCTCATCCCCTATGGCCGTTGTCACCGCGCCGGCCGCAAAGGCGGAATCGGGCTCGACCACCATCATTCCCACCACCATGGACCAAGAGGTCACTCCGTTTGATTTCCCCGCGGCGTTTCCCGGCATCGGTGGTAATAAGTTCACGTGTTGGATGCCCACATTTCCAATCCTCTTCGATTTCTCGTTTGCTGGATACGTGCTGTTTGGCGGAGGATACAAACCAGCCAGCTATATGAACGATTCGGGCAACCCTGATCCGGAATACTGGAAGAAATCGCCGCGCGAGTCGGGCGCCAAGCAGGCAAACCGCTACCTCGACGAGATGGAGGGGAAGTGGAATCAGTACAAGAGTATGAGTGCCGGATCGGGCACCGATCCAAGAAACACCAAACTCCTTCGCCACCATTGCACGCCGCTGTTCACGATGGATATCGCCACACAGCTGTACGGCTCGCTCGCCTACGATTGGGTGGGCAAAACCTGGGGTAACAACAACGACCCCGCATACGGCAATATTAAGGCCCTCTTCCAGGTAAGAACCGACCTCAATTGGACCGAGCAGTTTACCCTAGGACCGGTGCCGTTTTTCCTAAACGTCAACCCCTGGGTGTTGGCGAAGCTGGCGCTCGCCGTGGGTGCCCACACGCACGGCAGCGGCGCGGCGTTTTTTAAAAACATTTCGCTCGACTATTCCAACACGTCGGGCTCATTCACTATCCAGATCGGGCTCGCCGTCACCTTTGGCGCCGGCGTTGCAGGCGTCGCTTCGTCTGCCGTGCGTGGCGCCGCGTCCCTCACACTGTTCATTGGATACGAGAAGGCGGACGGCCACCAGCTTCCGCGGCTGCGCGTGGGTGCAGACGTCGATGTCGATGTGATACTCCAGTTCGTAATGTTCAAGTGGACCACCAAGGCTTGGTCGGGGTCGTGGCCCACACTCCTCGATTCGTGGAATATGTCGGTGAACAATGGCGACCAGTATGTGCTCCAGCGCTCTGAGCTCGCATTGGGTGGAGATACGCCTTATACGCTGGATGCCTGCTTCGGCTCGGCCGGCAACATTGAGGCGGGCGGCGTGCCGCAATTTATCGCATCGGCCACCATCGTCACCAACGCCGAACTGCTCGCACGCGCCGAGGTTAAGGCCACTGCCGTAAACGCCGCGCCTGTCGTGCGCGATTGGGATCAAGCGGTCACGCGCATTGAGCTCGAGGCGGATGCAGAAAGCGACGACACAGGACAGGTTGAGCATTTCGTCCACGCACTGATGGGAAACGACGAAAACGCCGCACCGATGTATGAGTACACCTATATCGGGCAGGCGACGAACGCCGTTGCGGACCCCAACGCCAATTCTGCCGGCGTGTCGGAGGACGAGCGTGGCGGCATAAAACCCTCGAGCGACAACGTGCTGTTTTCCGGCGTGCTCAGCGAAGCCCACATGAAGCTAACGATGATTGCCGGCGTGGATTGCCTATTCCGTATCGCCTCGGTGCGCTACGGCGAGAATGGTCGTTCGCGCCTGGTGGTGCATACAAAGACGAACGGCACGTGGTCCGCTCCCACGCCCGTGGACTTCCCCCTTGGGTTTGGCGAGGGCGACGTGGAGCGCGACGGCATATACGATTACGACTTCGACGTGGTGGAATATAAGGACGGAAGAGGAAACCAGGACGCCTACGTGCTGCTGGTCTCGGGCGAGCGCCCCGACGGCGACAACACTTTTTTCGATACGGCAAGCACAGCCGGCATACTGTCCGTTGTGCGCCTGCGCATAAGCAACGACGGAGTTCGCGTGATATCGCACACGTCGTGGCGCAGCATCTCGCGCGGCCGCCTTCAGGAGGATGGCTATCATTGCCTGCAGTGCCCGCGTATCACGGTGGGCAAGACGCTGATCGACGGACGTCTGTCGGGCGCCTACCTCCACCGCCGCGGAGCCACCGCAGAGAAGGCGCTCGGCAGCGAGGCCGAGGTTGCGCTGGAATGCTTTACCCTGTGGTCGGACGTTTCGGGCGACAGCCTGACGTTCCGCCAGATTCTCCGCTTTCCGCAGGCACCGTCGAGTATCGAGCTGGGCACGCCCGAGAATATCAACGGCAAAATGGTGGTGCCCGTTGCATACGAGACTGCAGGCGGTTGTGGCTGTGCATCGTACGCCGTGATCGGCCAGTCCATTGCGGGTTGGGGCGTTATGTCGCCAGATGCCACAGTACCCCACGCGGTGCCGTGGCCGCAGCACACGGGCTTTTTGGCTACCGTCAACGAGCAGCTGCAGCATATTACTTGGGCACGAGGCGCATCGGCATTTGCAACGCAGCCCGTGGGTGCCGCAGGCTGTGGCCCGGCATCGTTTAGCGTAAGCAACAACGGCAGGTGCGTGCTCTATGTAGAGAACACCGATGGCAAGGTGGGACAGACCTACGACGAAGAAGGCAACCCGGTTGCAGTGATGGGCAAGCACTTCCGCATCTTCGCCAGCACCTTGGCAGGCGATCTGTTTACGGAGCCGTTCGTGATGTGCGAGCTGGACCATCCCGTCGATCAGATAACGACATTTTTGACGTCGGGGAGCATGCTCTCCGCGCTCGCCACGCACATTGTGAGCGCGGAGAAGAGCGAGGCAGAGCTGCACGGCATCGAAGTGCCCTTGGTGGCGTGTGCCACTCCGACGGGCGCGGTCGCCACCTCGGGCGCGGTGGTGCCCGGAGCAGCAGGCGAATCCTTCATGGTCACGGTGCGAAACGACGGCAACACCTTGCTGACCGCCGGCACGATCGATCTGTACCGAGAGGGCTCCAGCCAGCCGTTCTCCAGCGCTTCCATCGGATTCGGACTGAACGCACGCATGGCTTCAATCTACGATCCAGAGCTTGCCGAGGACGCTTCGGCCAACGACATGGCACACGTGAAGTACGCGCTCGAGACGCTGGGCGCACGTTTTGCAACGCACCCGCTGGTAGCCGACAACGGCAACGCCGTGCTGGCACCGGGTTGCACGGCACAGTTCCGCATGAGCTTCGCCATCCCCGAGAGCTGGAGCAACGAAGTGGGCAAACGCGTAACGCTGTATGCGAAGGCGCGTAATCTGGTGGCGCTCGATCCCGTAACGCTCGAGGAAATTCGACCGGGCGCGAACTCGGCGCTGGGTGCCGTACTGCACGAGCTTCATGTGCCCGACGCGGCATGCGAACGCTCAGAAGTTCAGGTCGGCGTATGCGACAACGCGGATACGACGGGGCTTCACGATGCACCGATGACGGTCGACGGCGAGGGCGGCACGAGTGGAGGTGGCTCCGGCGGAAGCAGCTCCGGTAGCGGCAGTGGCTCCGGCAGTGGCAAGGACCACGGCAATAGCAAGCGCTCCGGAAAAGCGGGCGCGCTTGCGGGCACGGGCGATGTCAACGCTCCCCTTACGGCAGCCGCTGCAGCACTCGCCGCG
>CALHJX010000369.1:0-4223 GCA_938033385.1 uncultured Collinsella sp.
GGCTTAGAAGCAGCCATGCATTCAAAGAGTGCGTAACAGCTCACTGGTCGAGTGGACATGCGCCGACAATACACGGGGCTAAGCTGGACACCGAAGCGGCGGGATTTTAATTCATTAGAATCGGTAGGGGAGCTTCCCATGGGCGGAGAAGCCGGAGGGCGACCGACGGTGGAGCGCATGGGAGTGAGAATGCTGGCATGAGTAGCGAGAGACGAGAGAGTAACTCGTCCGCCGTGAACCCGAGGTTTCCTGGGCAAGGCTAATCCTCCCAGGGTCAGTCGGGGGCTAAGGCGAGGCCGGGAGGCGTAGCCGACGCGCAGCAGGCAGACATTCCTGCACCGCGCACGCGGCGCTACGACCGACGGGGCGACGGATGGGGGTGGCTCGGCGGGGTTCTGGACGTCCCCGTGATGGAGCGCGGCCCGCGGACCAGGGAAATCCGGTCCGCACGAGGGCGAGGCTCCGGACGAAGCGACTGAGCGAAGCGAGTGAGCCCGAGGTCCCTAGAAAAACCCCTAGGCAGGCGCGTGCGCGCCCGTACCGCAAACCGACACAGGTGGGTGGGTAGAACATACCGAGGCGATCGGGTCAACCATGGTCAAGGAACTCGGCACAATGGCCCCGTAACTTCGGGAGAAGGGGTGCCCGCGCGTACGTGAACGGACTTGCTCCGGGAGCGGAGGCGGGCCGCAGTGGAGAGGCCCAAGCGACTGTTTACCAAAAACACAGGACTCTGCAGAAGCCGCAAGGCGACGTATAGGGTCTGACGCCTGCCCGGTGCCGGAAGGTCACGCGGAGGAGTTAGCGCATCGCGCGAAGCCCCGAAGCCAAGCCCCGGTAAACGGCGGCCGTAACTATAACGGTCCTAAGGTAGCGAAATTCCTTGTCGGGTAAGTTCCGACCTGCACGAAAGGCGCAACGACTTGGGCGCTGTCTCGACCATGGACCCGGTGAAATTGCACTGGTCGTGAAGATGCGACTTACCCGCGGAAGGACGGAAAGACCCCGTGAACCTTCACTGCAGCTTGGCATTGGCCGCTGGTCCCGCGTGTAGAGGATAGGCAGGAGGCACAGATCCGGAGGCGCCAGCCCCCGGGGAGCCGCCCTTGGAATACTGCCCTCGCGCGACCGGCGTCCTAACCCGAGGCCGTCAACCGGCTCGGGGACCGTGCCAGGCGGGCAGTTTGACTGGGGCGGTCGCCTCCTAAAGGGTAACGGAGGCGCGCGAAGGTCCGCTCGGGACGGTCGGCAACCGTCCTTTTGAATGCAAGAGTACAAGCGGGCTTGACTGCGAGGCCCACAAGCCGAGCAGGTGCGAAAGCAGGCTCTAGTGATCCGGCGGCCCCGAGTGGGTGGGCCGTCGCTCAACGGATAAAAGGTACTCCGGGGATAACAGGCTGATCTTGCCCAAGAGTCCACATCGACGGCAAGGTTTGGCACCTCGATGTCGGCTCATCGCATCCTGGGGCTGAAGTCGGTCCCAAGGGTTGGGCTGTTCGCCCATTAAAGCGGTACGCGAGCTGGGTTCAGAACGTCGTGAGACAGTTCGGTCCCTATCCTCCGTGGGCGCAGGAGAATCGATGGAGGCTGCCCCCAGTACGAGAGGACCGGGGTGGACGCACCTCCGGTGAACCGGTTGTCGACCAACGGCACGGCCGGGTAGCCGCGTGCGGCGCGGATAACCGCTGAAGGCATCTAAGCGGGAAGCCGTTCCAGGGATTAGTTCTCCTTCCGGTAAGGGCCCAGGTAGACTACCTGGTCGATAGACGGCAGGTGCAAGGCTGGCGACAGCCTCAGCCGAGCCGCACTAATCGCCCGAGCTCTTCCGGAACCGCACCTCGCGGCCCGCGGGACATGCGCTCTTAGGCGCGGTCCGGGCACGAGGATGCCCCCGAGTCATCTCCCCTATGCGCCATGCGGCCCCCAGGGCACGTGTAGAGTGAGACCCAGGACACCGTAACGGTGGGCGCCGCCCACCGGTCAGCGGCCAGAGCATGGGGGGCACGCCCGGTCCCGTTCCGAACCCGGAAGCTAAGCCCCATCGCGCCGAGAGTACTGCGGGGTCAGCCCGTGGGAGGCCAGGGCGCCGCTGACCGGTGGACGGCACCGAGCCGTCATCGAGCTTAGAAGGGGGAGGCCGCGAGGCCTCCCCCTTTTTGCGTTAATTGCGGCGTTCACTAAGCAATTAAATCAATCCAATCATCCACCGGTGAATATAAACGTTCACCGTTCTGTGGTCGGTTCTCTGTTCTCAATGGACTAATATTTGCTTTAGCGCGCTGATGCGCTTGTCCTGTTTTACACGGGTTGTTTTATTGATTGTGACGGAAGGACTCACATGGCAGATGTTCATGAGCTGCTTGATACTTGGATTGCCAATGTCAAGGACGAGGAGCTCCTCGCTGAGCTCAACACGATGAAGGAGCAGGGTGATGAGGACGCCATCACCGACGCTTTCTTCCAGGATCTCGCCTTCGGTACTGCCGGCCTTCGCGGCACTATCGGTGCGGGCACTAACCGTATGAATATCTATACGGTCGGTCGTGCGACCCAGGGATTCGCTGACTACCTCAATGCGACCTTCGAGCATCCGACGGTCGCCATCGCTCGCGATAGCCGCAATAAAGGTGAGCTGTTCGTCAAGACTACGGCTGCCATTCTTGCAGCAAACGGCGTGACTGCCCTCGTGTATCCCAAGATTTCTCCCGTGCCGACGCTCTCCTGGGCCGTCCGCGACCTTAAGTGCTCCGGTGGCATTTGCATGACCGCTAGTCATAATCCGGCGCCTTATAACGGCTATAAGGCCTATGGCCCCGACGGCTGCCAGATCACCAGCGAGGCCGCCGATGCAATTTCTAAGGCTATCGCCGAGACCGATACGTTCACCGGCGTGAAGTCCATGGACTTCGATGAGGCTCTTGAGCAGGGTCTGGTCAAATGGATCGATGACTCGTGCCTCGAGCGTTATTATGACGCCGTTCTCGCCCGCGGCGTGACCAACCTTTCTGCCGAGGAGATCGCTGGCGCTCCGCTTAAGCTCGTCTACACTCCGCTCAACGGCACCGGCCTCATTCCCGTCACGACGGTGCTCGAGCGCGCTGGCATCACCGATGTCACGGTTGTTCCCGAGCAGAAGGAGCCTAACGGCGATTTCCCGACCTGCCCGTATCCTAACCCCGAGATTCGTCAGGCCATGCAGAAGGGCATTGACCTGTGCGAGCAGGTTCACCCTGATCTGCTGCTTGCAACCGATCCTGACGCCGATCGCGTTGGCGTTGCCGTTAAGAATAGCGATGACTATCTGCTGCTGACCGGCAATGAGATGGGCGTTCTGCTGCTCGACTATATCTGCAAGACCCGCGCTGCTCGCGGTGAGGACCTCACTAAGAAGGTTGCTGTCACTACTATCGTTTCTTCCGCCATGGTTGACGCTCTGGCCGATGAGTACGGTTTTGAGCTCCGTCGTTGCCTGACGGGCTTCAAGTACATCGGCGACATCATTACTTCTCTTTCCGATGCTGGCGAGGTCGATCGCTTTATCTTCGGTTTTGAGGAGAGCTACGGCTATCTGGCCGGCGACCACGTGCGCGACAAGGACGCCGTGAGCACTTCGCTTTTGATTTGCCAGATGGCGCAGTATTACAAGCTCCAGGGAAAGAACCTTGCCGACGCGATGCACGAGCTGTACGAGAAGTATGGCTACTATCACAACAAGACGATTTCGCTGAGCTATCCGGGTGCTGAGGGTGCGGCAAAGATGGCCGGCATCATGGCCGGTCTGCGCGAGAACCCGCCCGCGGAGCTCGCCGGTTCCAAGATTGAGGCCGTCGTTGATTACAACACCTGCGTGAACGGCCTGCCGAAGGCTAATGTTATTGAGTTCGATCTTGAGGGTGGCAACAAGGGTATTGTTCGTCCTTCCGGCACCGAGCCCAAGATTAAGCTGTACATCTTCGCTAAGGGCGCGGATGCCGCCGAGGCAGATGCAGCACTTGACGCGATCGAGGAGTCCGGTCGCAAGCTGCTGGCATAAGGTATTTAAGAGTCTATTGCTATAGATGGGCGAAAGAGGGGATCTCGGATGCGAGGTCCCCTCCTGTTTTTAACCAGCCAGCCGAGAGTACTTAGATGTGTAGGAAATGTGTACGCCCAGATTCCCGCCCCCGGCGCCCCTCCGGTCTGGCAATATATCTCCTTGCCGCGCGGCCCGGTCGAACCGGATG
>CALHJX010000370.1:0-7414 GCA_938033385.1 uncultured Collinsella sp.
TGCCGCCCGCCTTATCAAGGAAGGCGTCGACCCGCGTCCCGAGATTATGGTCCCGCTCGTTTCCATTACGGCCGAGCATGTTCAGACCCGCGAGGTTATCGAGCGCGTGATCGCCGAGGTTTCCGTCGAAGAAGGCGTCGAGCTCAATATTCCCGTGGGCACGATGCTCGAGCTGCCGCGCGCCTGCATGGTCGCTGACGAGATCGCCCATCACGCAGACTTCTTCTGCTTTGGCACCAACGACCTCACCCAGACGACCTTCGGTTTCTCGCGTGACGACGCCGAGGCTAAGTTCATCCCGCTGTACATGCATAAGAAGATCTTGAAGGACAATCCCTTCGAGACCATCGATACGGCGGTGCTCGAGCTGGTGCGCATGGCCGTCGAGAAGGGTCGCGCCACCAATCCCGACATGCACTTTGGCGTGTGCGGCGAGCACGGCGGCGACCCCAAGTCCATCAAGGGCCTGTTTAACGTGGCCGACGTGGATTACGTGTCCTGCTCGCCCTATCGCGTACCCCTCGCACGTCTTGCGGCCGCCCAGGCCAAGCTCGAGGCCAAGCGTTCCGCCTAACGTTTTGGGCGTAGACGCCTAGTGTAGCCCCCCCTCATGCCGCCCGTCTCATTTGTGAGACGGGCGGTTATCATGTGCGGGTTTTGTCTTTTTGTCTGCGTAAAAAATTGTTCTTGCAGCAGAAACCCGCGCGTGTATACTCGAATACGTTTGTTCAACTACGTGCCGGCCATGGTGGTACGGCACCTCTAGAAGAGTAAGGAATTGCACATGGATTACATCCGCGCAATCGAGCGTCAGCAGATCCGCGAGGACATTCCTCAGGTTCGCGTCGCCGACAACGTCAAGGTTCACTACCGCATTAAGGAAGGCGACCGCGAGCGCATCCAGGTCTTCCAGGGCGACGTCATCCGCATGGCCGGCGCCGGTGCCCGCGAGACCTTCACCGTCCGCAAGATGTCCTTCGGTGTCGGTGTTGAGCGTACCTTCCCGCTTCACAGCCCCAAGATCGCCAAGCTCGAGGTCGTTCGTCATGGTCGCGTCCGTCGCGCCAAGCTGTACTACCTCCGCGACAAGGTGGGCAAGGCTGCTCGCATCCCCGAGAAGCGCTAAGAAGATCGCAGCGTCTGTCCACTCGTTTGGACGTAAGGGTCACCTTCGGGTGGCCCTTCTTTTTATCTGATTTGCATGCAAGGAGGGCCTGGTATGGCCAATATGACGAGCTCGGTTTCGGCATCGCAGGTTGCCGGAGAGCTAGCGAGCGCAACGTTTGAGGAGATCCCCGCCCTCGTGGAGCATTATCGCGAGGACCCGCGCCAGCAGGTGATCAAGGCTTGTGAACGCGCCCTCAAACGCCATGCTAAGGAACTTGCCGAGCGCGAGCGCGTCAATGACATGTACGAGCTTATGCATGAGTTTGGCGGCGATGGGGGGGTCGTTGGTGTCTACGAGGGGGGTCGCGGATCGGTGGCCGGTCCCCTGACGGTGTGTGCCGTGTGCCTTCCCATGGAGCCGCGCGTCTGGGGCATCAACGATTCCAAAAAGCTCACGCCGGCGCGCCGCGAGTTGCTCTCAGTGAAGATTGCCGAGGTGGCGACGGCGATCGGTTTTTGCCATATCGCGCCTAAGGATATCGATGAGATGGGCATGGCCCGTGCTATCCGTACCGCCGTTGCGGGCGCCGTGGCCGATACGGGGCTCGAGCCCGACTGCGTCCTCATGGATGGCAACCCCTTGGGCGCTGTTCCTAACGAGCGCGATGTGGTGAAAGGCGATGCCAAGATCGCCTGCATCGCCGCAGCGTCCATCATGGCCAAGGTCACGCGTGACGAGATGATGGTCGAGTACGACGCCGAGTACCCCGAGTACCATCTGGCCGAGTCGAAGGGCTATGCGAGCCCCGAGCACATCGAGGCCATTCGCAAACATGGACTTTGTCCGCTGCATCGCGTGAGCTTTTGCGGAAACTTTCTGCAGACTGAGCGCCTTTTCTAGGCCAATTGTGGAGACAGGGACCTCTGGGGTTTTATAAACCTGCTGGTAGCTGGCCGTATGCAGCACCATTGCTGCGTACGGCCCGTTTTTTGTCGGCATTTGGTCAGCTTTTGGTTTGCTTCCGGTACTTACCCGCATGAAAGGTGCCCTCATCATCGGGGCAATGCAGTGTGCGGGAAAGGAGACCCCATGAGTGCCGCAAGCAAAAAGAGCAAGACGCAGCAGCTCAAGGAGCGTTGGGAAAACGGCGAGCTCGACTGCGGGGCGATGACGCCCGAGTTTATCAAGGGACTCAGTCCCCGCGAGCTGGGCATGCTGGGCGAGCTGATCACCATCGACTACTTTAACGAGCGCGGCTACACCTTGCTGGAGCAGGGTTATCGTTGCACCGAGGGCGAGGCCGATCTGGTGCTGCTCGATGAGCTCGACGATGTCGTGGTGATGGCCGAGGTCAAGACCAGACGCGTTGCGCTGGATTGCAACACGCGGGTCTTTCCCGAGGAGGCCGTGGACGCCCAAAAGCAACGCCGCTACCGCCGCATCGCAAGTTGCTATCTCATGGAGCATTATCCGCTCAAGGCGATTCGCTTCGATGCCGTGGGCGTCACCATCCGCGACGGGCATATTGCCGAGATCGAGCACCAGTACAACGCGTTCGATTGGCAGGTGTCGTGATGGCGTTCGAGACGTTTGCCGTTCACGCGGCCTGCATCCGCGGCGTCGAGGCGATTCACGTCACGGTCGAGGTCTCGCTTGCCGGCGGCGTTCCGGGCATTCAGATGCTCGGCATCCCGAGTATGGAGGTGATGGAGTCACGTGGTCGTATTCGCTGTGCGATGCGCTCGGCCGGCTTTGAGATCCCGCGCTCGGGCATTACGGTCAATCTGGCGCCCGGCGATATTCGCAAGACCGGTAGCGGCTTTGATCTGCCCATCGCCATCGCGGTTCTAGCGGCCGATGGTCAGATTCCCCGCGACAACCTCGATCGTTGTCTTATCGCCGGCGAGCTCGGCTTGGACGGCACGGTGCTTCCTGTCAAAGGCGAGGTGGCGTTTCAGCTATTGGCTCGCGACATGGGGCTGTCTTTTATCGCCGGCAGGTCCGACCAGCATGTGCCACTCGCGGGCGTGGATTGCGGCTTTATCGACCATCTGTCTCAGCTTGCTCACGGCATGGGCGATGCCGCACGGCACTACTTGGATTCCGAGGGTGTCGAGGCGACCTTTGAGCCCGAGCTCGACTATGCCGACGTGCTGGGGCAGGAAGTCGCTAAACGCGGCATGGCGCTTGCGGCGGCAGGAGAACTCGGCTTGCTCATGATCGGGTCTCCGGGATCGGGCAAGACGATGCTCGCACGCCGTATGACCGGCATCCTGCCCGAGCTTTCCGTTGAGGATCAGCAGGAGGCACTGCGCATCCATTCGGTTTTGGGTGAGAACATTGATGGCTTGTTGGCGGGGCACCGCCCCTTCCGCAGTCCCCACCACAGTATTTCGACCGCAGGCCTTATCGGCGGCGGGCGCCCGGTGCACCCGGGTGAGATCAGCCTTGCTCATGGCGGCGTGCTCTTTTTGGACGAGCTTGCCGAGTTTCCCACTGGCGTGCTGCAGACGCTGCGTCAGCCCATCGAGCGCGGCTACGTGAGGATCGTACGCGTCGACGGGGCTTTTACCTTCCCGTCGCGCTTTCAGCTGCTGGCTGCGAGCAATCCCTGCCCCTGCGGCTTTTTGGGCGATCGCGAGGTGCCGTGTCGCTGCTCGGCGGCGATGGTCGAGCGCTATCGGTCTAAACTGCGCGGTCCTTTGGCCGACCGTATCGACATGATGATCGATGTGACCCGTCCCGACCCTCAAGTGATTATCGAGGGTGCGGAGGGCATGTCGTCGGCCGAGTTACGTGACTACGTTGTGCGCGGTCGCGCCTTTCGCGCTTGGCGCGAATCCCGCATGGACGATGCGGATGCCGAGGCCGAGGATGACGAGACACGGTCCATTGACGGCGTCGTTTCGACCTTTGAGCTCGATGATGCGGCGGAGAAGTGTGTGCTCGGCCTGTCGAAGCGCACGCATCTCACAGGGCGTGGCATCGTGCGCCTTGTTCGCATTGCGCGCACGATTGCAGATGTCGCCGAGAGCGAGCAGGTGACGCAGGACCACGTGCTCGAGGCGGCGATGTACCAGGGAAGGAGGGACCAATGATGGCTGAGGGGACCTTCGAGCTGCATCCAGGTGACGCGTTGTATCCCAAGACCGTTTTGGAGCTTTCTGATGTACCTCAGACGCTCTATGTGCGCGGCAACCCCGAGGCGCTTTCGACGCCCGCGCTCTCCATCATCGGTGCGCGAAAGGCCTCGCCGTATGGTCTTGCCGTGGCAGAGCTTGCGGCGAAGGTGGCGGTTGAGGCGGGAGTGACGGTAGTTTCGGGCGGTGCGGTCGGTTGTGACCAGGCCTCGGGTTGGGCCGCGGTCAACGCCGGCGGCAAACACGTTGTGGTGCTGGGGACGGGCGCCGACGTGGTCTACCCGCGTTCGAGCGCGGGGCTGATTACGCGCACGCTTGATACGGGTGGCGCGGTCGTGTCGATCTCTCCGTGGGGCATGGGTCCGCGCAAGTTTGCCTTTCCGCGCCGCAATCGCGTAATCGCGGCCCTGTCGCAAGCCCTCTTTGTATCCGAGGCGGGTATGCCTTCTGGGACGTTTTCCACAGCCGAGGCTGCTATGGATTTGGGGCGCGAACTTCTTGCCGTGCCGGGGTCGATCCTATCGCCCGAGTCGCGTGGCACGAATTACCTCATTGCGAACGGTGCCTGCTGCATCGTCGACGAGGAATCTATCGAGATGGCTATCTCACGCATCTACGGAACCCTGCGCTACTCGCGCCCCGATGCTCCCGGCATTGCCGACCTGGATCCAACGCAGCAGACCGTGATGCATGCGCTCATCGCCTCTCCGCTCAAGGTCGACGACATCGCGGCGCTCGTCTCGCTCGATGCTGTCGGCGTACTCAAACTCTTGGGTTCGCTTGAACTCGAGGGTCTTATCGAGCGCATGATGGATGGAAGGTATGCGCCCTCCAAGTTTGCCCTTCACGCCCAGACACCCTTCGGTCACAATGGAAAACGTGTCAATTAGAAAGGTGTTTGCAGATGCAGTTCGATCAGGTGACAGTTATCGGTGGCGGTCTGGCGGGTTCGGAGTGCGCGATCCAGCTGGCAGATCGCGGGTTTGCCGTAAAGCTGTGCGAGATGCGCCCCCAGGTGAGCTCCCCGGCCCACCATACCGATCACCTGGCAGAGCTCGTCTGCTCCAATTCGTTTAAGTCGACCCGTCTGGATTCCGCGGCTGGTTTGCTGAAGGCCGAGCTTGAGCGCATGGGTTCAGTCCTGCTCGATTGCGCCCATCGCGCGGCTGTTCCCGCCGGTGGCGCCTTGGCGGTCGACCGCGTCAAGTTTTCCGAGCTTGTCGAGGCCGAGGTTGCCGCTCGTCCCAATATCGAGGTCGTGCACGGCGAGGTCACGCAGATTCCCGAGGGCCACGTGGTCATTGCCGCGGGCCCGCTGTGTTCACCGGCGCTGAGCGAAGAGGTCATGAAGCTCGTCGGCGGCGACGCCCTTGCGTTTTTCGATGCCGCGGCGCCGATCGTCGATGCCTCCACGCTCGATATGGACGTGCTGTTCTCGCAGTCGCGCTACGAGGAGCAGGGGAGCGGCGACTATCTCAACGCTCCGCTCAATAAGGAGGAGTACGAGGCCTTTATCGAGGCGCTTACCACGGCCGACCGCGTGGTGCTCAAAGACTTTGAGGGCGGCGATCTGTTCCAGGCCTGCCAGCCTGCCGAGGAAGTTGCGCGCACCGGCAAGGACGCCATTCGCTTTGGCGCCATGAAGCCCGTTGGCCTCACCGACCCGCGTACCGGACGTCGCCCCTGGGCGGCGATACAGCTGCGTGCCGAGAACAAGGAGAAGACCGCCTATAACCTGGTGGGCTTCCAGACCAACTTGACCTTTGGCGAGCAGAAGCGCGTCTTCCATATGGTGCCGGGCTTGGAGAACGCTGAGTTCTTCCGCTACGGTGTCATGCATCGCAATACCTTTGTCGACGCTCCGCACGTGCTCGATGGCACCTTTGCCGTGCCCGGTACCGGCGTGCGCCTGGCCGGTCAGATCACCGGCACCGAGGGGTACATGGAAGCCGTGGCGACAGGTCTTCTCGCGGCGCTCAACACCTATGCCGAGGCTATCGGTGCCGCGGGCGTCGAGTTGCCGCGTGTGGGCGCCCTGGGTGCGCTCGTGGGCTATGCGACCGATCCTGCCACCGTGGGCTATCAGCCCATGCATGTCAACTTTGGCCTGGTGCCGCCACTCGAGGATGGTAAGCGCCGCAGCAAGCGCGACCGCTACCAGGCCTATGCGGACCGTGCACTCGAGGCCCTCGATGCCTACTTGGCCACGCGTTCCGACTTGTTTGGAGGCGACCGGTCATAGCCTTTGACCTGTACGACACCGTCGACTCGTTTATCGCCTATATCGCACGCGTCGAGGGACTTTCTCCCAACACGGTGACGGCCTATGGCTCGAGGCTGGAGCGCTTCGCTGCCTGGTGCGAGCGCGAGGATATCGATGCTTTCGCTGCCGACGTGCGCACCATTCGTCGCTATCTTGCTGAGCTTTCGCGTGAGCAGGTGGCTCCCCGAACGCTTGCGGCGCACCTGTCGGCTATCCGATCTCTCTATCGCTGGATGGCTGCCGAGGGGATTGTCGAGGGCGATGCGGTCTCGGCGATCGCATCGCCCAAGCTGCCGCGTGACCTGCCGGGCGTCCTTACGACCCAGCAGGTTGAGGCGCTGCTCAAGACGCCTGATACCTCGACGCCCGCGGGACTGCGCGATGCGGCGATGCTTGAGTTGCTCTATGCCTCCGGCGCGCGAATCTCGGAGCTCGCGGCGCTCAACGTGGAGTCTATTGGTTGGTCCGAGCGAACGCTGCGACTTTGGGGCAAGGGGAGCAAGGAGCGTATCGTCCCTCTGTATCGTCGCGCACTCGAGGCGACGCGTCTCTATATTGAGGAGGGGAGGCCGGAGTTGCTCGCTCAGGCAAAGCGCCGTGACCCCGCTACCGGGCCGCATCCGCTGCTTATATCGGCGCGCGGCAATCGCATGAGTGCCGCCATGCTCAGGCGGCGGTTCCATACGCTGGCGACGCTCGCCGGCATTCCGGCCGACATTGCCCCGCATGCGATGCGCCATACCTTTGCGACCGACTTGCTCGAGGGCGGTGCGGACCTGCGCTCGGTTCAAGAGCTGCTGGGCCATGCGAGCCTGTCCACGACGCAGATCTACACGCATCTCACACCCGATCGGCTTAAGCGGGCTGTGGCTCAAGCCCATCCCCGCGGCGAATAGTGGCTGG
>CALHJX010000371.1:0-1713 GCA_938033385.1 uncultured Collinsella sp.
CATGGTCGTCGGGGCTGCTGGCGACTGTAGCGACCGCAATTTTCGCCAGGGACGCGGCATTCCCGAGGTCGAGCGCGTTTCGACCGGTCTTGCCGAGGCGATTTCCCAGATCAAGCTCGATCGCGAGGTCGTTCTCGACCGCATCGAGCCTCAGACGTTCTATCACACCGTTGCCCATGACGACTTTTCGCTCACGCTTAAGTGTGTCGTCATCAGTTTGGGCGGCCTGCATCTCTTTGTGTTCCCGAGTGAGCTCGGCAGCGACTTGGGTATTCGCATGAAGCGCGAATGCCCGGTCGAGGGAATAGTTTGCGGTTACACCAACGGCTATTTCGAGTATTTCCTTCCGGCACGCGAGTACGGCCTCTCCTTTGAGACCGAGCGTACTCAGATTCCCCAGGGCGAACCGGAACGTCTGTGTGACAAGTTCTGCCAGACGACGAGACTTCTCGGCGCAGCAGATTCGCGTCTGTAGACCTGATTGCGTGACATGGGCCAATGAGGCTCGCTGCCATGTGATCGGCATCTTCCATCTTCTCTGCCGTTTCCCATCCCGGGCGTACGTGCGTCCGCGGATTTCAAAGGGGGAAGCGGGTTCCTTGCCCTCCCACGTCGACTACGGAGGCATGAAATCGATGCTATACCCCGCTCAGAAAAAGGAGAATTCCATGAAATACCAGAAGCTTTGCGATGAAATCATCACAAAGGTCGGTGGTCGAGACAATGTGTTAGACGTGAGCCACTGCATTACGCGTCTCCGCTTCCACCTCAAGGATGAATCGCTCGCCCAGACCAATGAGCTTAAGGCGACGAAGGGCGTCGTTGACGTCATCCAGGCCGGCGGACAGTATCAGGTCGTGATTGGTGCCACTGTCGAGGCCGTCTACAACGACCTTGTTCAGATTGGCGGGTTCGACTCCAAACCCGCACTCGATATCGATGAAGGCGACGACGTCAAAAAGGGCGATCCATTCTCGCGTCTGCTGGCCATCATCTCCGAGATTCTGCAACCGGTTCTTGGCGTGCTTATGGCCGGTGGCTTTATCAAGTCGATGCTCGCGCTCTGCACGGTTGCCGGTTGGCTTGCCAAGGACAGCAATACGTATGTGACGCTCTCGGCAATCGGAGATTCGGTCTTCTATTACTTTCCGCTAATCATTGGCTGGACGTCGGCCAAGAAGTTCGGACTTAAGCCCGTTATGGGAATGGCGCTCGGTGGTATCCTTGTCTACCCGACGCTCGTTGCCCTTATGGGCGGAGATCCGCTCTACACGCTCGGCGCCGGTACGGTCTTCGAGTCCAATGTCTACGGTGATATTTTTGGCATCCCGCTGATCATGCAGAATTACTCATCGACGATTCTGCCTGCGATCTTTATCGTCTGGATTGCCTCCAAGGTGCACAAGGCCCTTTCTAACGCGCTGCCCGCGCTTGTGAGCTCGTTCTTCTCCAACATCCTGACGCTCCTCATTTGCGGCATCCTTGGCCTGCTTGTGGTCGGTCCGGTCATGACGGTCCTCTCCAACATCGTTGCCCAGATCATCTTGATGCTCATCAACTTCCAGCCCGCCATCGCCGGCTTTGTCATCGGCACGTTCTGGAGCCTGCTCGTCATGTTCGGCCTGCACTGGGGTATCATCCCGCTGTGGTTTCTCGATGTCGCAACCTACGGCTATGACCTCATTAACCCGCTCGTGTATGCAGGCGGTTGTG